>PMOU01000123.1 GCA_003161205.1 Actinomycetota bacterium
ACTGGTACTTCTACCTGGACGGCACCATCGAGTGCGAGGTCAAGCTGACCGGGGTGCTCTTCACCTCGGCCCATCCCGGCGGTGACCACGCGTATTCCACCGAGGTCGCGCCCGGACTGGCCGCGGCCGTGCACCAGCACCTGTTCAGCGCGCGGCTGGACATGACCGTGGACGGGTCGGCCAACGCGGTCGAAGAGGTGGATGTCAGCAGCCTCCCGATCGGCCCGGAGAACCCGTACGGCAACGCCATNNACCTGGCGGGTCATCAGCACCGAACGCGAGAACCGCTTCGGCCATCCGACCGCCTACACGCTTTACCCGGAGTCTGCCCCGACCCTGCTGGCCGATCCGGCCTCGCCGCTGGCCGCCAGGGCCGGTTTCGCGACCAACCACCTGTGGGTCACCAAGTACGACCCGGCTCAGCGCTATTCGGCCGGGGACTTCGTGAACCAGCATCCCGGTGGAGCCGGCATCCCCGCCTTCATCGCGGCCGACCAGGACATCGACGGCACCGACCTCGTGGTATGGCATACGTTCGGCCCCACGCACTTCCCGCGGCTGGAGGACTGGCCGGTCATGCCGGTCGTCCACTGCGGCTTCGTGCTCAAGCCGACCGGCTTCTACGACCGCAACCCCACCCTCGACGTCGCTCCCCCCGCCCCCCACTGCCACCCCAGCTAACACCCACCAGCGCATGGGCGTGGCATCCTGCCCGCTCTAGAGGGGTCTGGGGGAAAACCCGGCTCCGGGCGGTCTGGGGGCGCCCGGGGGTTCCGGGTGTGCGGGGTGGCTTCGCCGTCAACCGCCAGGCTGGCGGTGATTGCCGGCGCTGGTGCTGGGCCCGCCGGGGGAGGTCGGGCCCAGTGAGCCGGAGTCCGGGCGGTGTGCGTCGGGCGCGGTCCGTGCGTGTCACGGTGGGGCCAATCCGGCTGACAACTCAGCGGGTTGATCAGGCCAGGGTGGAGCGTTGCTGACGACGTGTCCTCATCAGGTGGATCGGCGGCAGCAAGTGAGCGGCGAGACCGACTACGACCAGCAGTATGGCGACTCCGAGCGGGAGGGTGAACCCCTTGGTCGTGCAAGTGTTGCTCGCGAGGGTCGTCGGCCCCGAACAGCCAGCTGCCGCGTGCAATGCGGCCACCAGGCCGAAGAAAAGAGCCACCAGGCCGGCGGGCGGCACGATAGTGGCGATCAGCTTGTCGCGTCGGCTCCATGTCGGGGAGGTCCACAAGATCAGCACCCCGGCGATCCAGCCCAGCCCGCTCGCGATGAAGCCGAAGATGATCAGCTACGGCGCCCACGCGTCCCAACGGCGGCTGCCCGGGGGCGGTGCACCTGCCTCGGCGGCGATGGCAGCGGGGTCGCCGACCCTGTCGAGCAGGGTCCGGACGCTCGCTGCGTCGTCGGGATCGAGCCCGGTCCGTCCCTCTTCGATATGCCCGTGCACTTCGGCGAGGATCTCCTCCCTCCGGGAGGAGTCGACGCCCTGCAGCGCTGCGTCCAGCTGCGCCAGATAGCGCCGGACGAGTTTGTCGGCCTCGCCTACGGATTGCCTGGAAATCACTCTTGGCTCCCTTCGTCGAGGATCTCGTCGACGGTGTCGCGGAAAACCCTCCACTGCTTCTTGAAGTTGGCGAGGGCTAGTTCTCCGTCCCCGGTGAGGTGGTAGTAGCGGCGCGGCGGGCCGGAGGTTGACTCCTGCCACGACGTCTCGACGAGGCCGTTGCGTCGCAAACGGGCGAGCAGCGGGTAGAGCGTCCCTTCGCTGGCGATGATCCGCCCCCTTGCCCCGAGCTCGCGCGCCAGCTCGAACCCGTACATTTCCCCCCTGGTGAGTAGGGCCAAGACGCACTGCTCGGCCACACCCTTCCGAACCTGGGCCAGTCCGTTGATGTCCTCGCCCAGTTCCATGTTATGCATAGTACCCGGCATCGATAGGATGGTCAAAGAAGAGCCAGCCCGGGATCTGACGAGGCTCGTGAGCGAGACCGCCGGGGTGTGACTCGCATAGTGGGGTTGTCCGCGACAAGCGAGTGACTCCCCGGCCGCTTGGCGCAGCACCCGTCTCCTCCGCGTTAGTGCATGGTGGGAGAGCTGCCGATAGCGACACCGTCGCCCCCGGATCCACCGCGGTAACCGCAGAACCCCTCCGCCTGGCGTGGCGGTAGCGGTGCCCTGTGGCGGCTGTGACATCACGGGGCGGGCCGATCACGCGCTCACCGTGACCTCGATGGTGAGCCGGCGGGCAGGCCGGACCGTTGTACGCAGCTGGCACGCTCCCCTCTGCCGGGCCTGGGTGCGACAAGGGCCGGGTGGCCACGCCTCCCGGCCCCTGCCCTCACCGAGGAGTCACGTCGTGAACGTGGCCTCGATCACCAGATGACGCGCTGGACTGGCCTGATGGTTGCGGGATTTATCAAAGACCGCTGTTGGCCGCAGGGTGCTCCATCCATACAGATGGGAACGGTCAGAAGCCGCCGCCTGCGACCGGGAAGGGGGAGCCGCCACGTGACCCGGTGTAGCTGGCGGTGAAGTTCTGGCAGTTCGACAGCGACGAGACAGACGTGTCCGGCATCGTGATCTCCACCGGCGCGAGCGTGCACAGGTCCGCGTTGTTCACCGTGGCGGCGCTAAAGCTGGCCGTGCCGAAATCGGTCAGCGGCAAGATGCCGCCGCTGTCCGTGCAGCAGGGTGCCTCGGCGATGACCTCGGCCGAGGAGCGCGCCGCCCCGGCCAGCCTCCGGGTGGCCGAGCGCTTCCAGTGCTCGGTGCTGTCGGTGATCGTGAGCCGGAACTTGTTGCTGCCCTCATAGCTGACCGAAGCGAAGAGCTGGTCGCCCGCTTGGACCGGGTTGCTGAAGGCCACTTCCGGGCTTGGGTAGATTTCGTACCAGGCGGAGTATTCGGGGGTCTGGCCGACGCAGTCGACTTCGCTGCCGATCTGCTCCACCGTGCGGCTGGAATAGCCATCGAGCCCGACCCAGAACGCGGCGTACTGGTCGCCGGAGCTGCAGTGGCCGGCCGGCTGCACCCAGCTGGACGTGACGTCCGTGAAGTCGCCGCTGGGGCCGGTATCGGCGTAGCCAGCCCAGTTGCTGCTGGTCACCACGGTTGGCCCTGTGCTCTGCGCCGTCCGGCCTGTAGCCCGCGGTCCTCCGCCCGCGGACGGGCGACCCAGCTGGCTGGCCAGGCCTCCGGGCTGCACCCAGCCGCCCGACCCGAAAACCCCGGAGACTCCGGAAACCCGGGAAGCGCCAAAGACACCCGTCGCGGCGAATACGTCCGTGCTCCCCGCTACCCGGGGGGTAGCCCCGGCCGGGCTGGCCGCTATCAGGGCCCAGCCGAACATCAGGGGAATAGCTGTCGCGAGAACGGGCCATTTGTGTCGCATATGCGCTCCTTTTACTCGTTAAGCCGTTGATAAGATCAAAACAGCCGAGCGCATGAGAAAATGGCGTTAAAACTGGACCTTTCCGCCCCCGGACTGTTGCCTCAGCTCATGCCTGGCTTTCCCTATCGACGGCCGAGACAACCACAGTCGGAGTACTTATCGCAAAAGAAACGCTTTAGCCGGAATGCCGCAATTCTTCGCGTAGCTCACGCTTAAGTATCTTGCCCAACGGGTTGCGGGGCAGTTCGTCCCGCAGTTCGAGCCGCTCGGGCAGCTTGAAGGTGGCGATACCCAGCTCACGCAGGTACGCGACGATCTCGGCCAGGCTCACCGTTTCGCCCGGCCGCGGAACGATCACCGCGCACGCGCGCTCACCCAGTATCTCGTCCGGGTAGGCCACCACGGCGACGTCGGCGACCTTGGGGTGACCGGAGACGAAGGTCTCGAGCTCGGCCGCGGAGATCTTCATGCCGCCCCGCACCACCATGTCCTTGGACCGGTCGACGTAGTGCAGGTACTGCAGCTCGCCTCGGCCGCCGGCCGGTCCTGCCACAGCCCCAGCGACACACTGCGGACCGGCCCACTGAGGACCGGCCCACTGCGGACCGGCCCACTGAGGACCGGCCCATTGCGGATTGGTACTGCGCTCACGGGCTCGTTTCTATCACTCGGCCGCTACCACCATGAGCTCGCAGCTGAGCTCACCCGCGCGGAGCAGGTGCCCGATCCGGTCGCTCTGCTCGTTGGCCTCGGTCAGCTGCGGCGTGCCGCCGAACCGCCGCCGCAGCTCCCGCTCGACCGCGTCGGTGCGATCCCGCCACTGCCGGGACGGCTCCGGCAGCTCCCCGGCCTCGGCCCGGGCCAGCACCCGTAGACCCGCCTCGTCGAGCAGCGCGCTCAATCCCCCGCGGGTCGGGAAGTGGTTTCCCTCCGGCGGATCGTCGAGCTCCGGCACGGTCGCCAGGTAGACGAGCAGCCCGATCCGCCCGTCCGGGCGCGCCACCCGGCGCATCCCTCGCAGCATGGCCAGCTGGGACCGCGGGCCGTCGGTGGTACAGAGCACCCCCAGTGACCACATCACGTCGGCGCAGGCGTCCGGGAAGGGCAGCGCCCGCGCGTCGGCCTGCACGACCAGCGCGTGGAACAGCCGGAAGGCTGCGCGGCAGGCGCCGGGTTCGGGCTCGGCCAGCACGGGTCGCACTCCGGTCCGCACGGCCGCGTACTCCGCAGGCCCGCCGACGCCGGCGCCGACGTCGATCATCAGGTCCCCGGCCCGCGGCCGCAGCCGGTCCAGCAGCCAGTCCAGCGCCGCGGGCTGCCCGCTGCCCCGGCACCCCGCCGGGATGTAGTACTCCGGGCCCAGGTCAGCGGCCACCTGCGCGGTCCATTCGGCCACCGTGTCGAACTCGGCCTCCATCGCCTCGTCCAGGTCACTCATCGCCGCCCCCTACCACGAAACCCCGAACACCCCGGGCACCCCGGGCACTCTGGAACGCCCGGATCCGGCCCGCCACCTCGGCCTTGACCTCAGCGCCGTATTCGTAGCCGCGCGCCGACGCCAGGCCCGAGATGTTCACCCCGGCCACGCCGGGGATGGCCAGCAGCGCCCGGGCCTCCCGGGCCGCGGCCGCGATCCCGGCGGCGACCGGGTCGGGGTGGTCCAGCACGCCGCGCACCGCCGCCGGGTCGAGTTCCAGGCCGGGCAGCCCGCTGAGCGCGGTCGCCGAGAGCTCATCGGTGAAGACGGCGACCGAGGCGATCACCGGGATGCTCACCCCGGCCTGCGCCGCCGCCGCCATGAATCCGGCCACGGTCGGCACCGCGGCATGGTTGAGCACCGCGGCCGCCGCCCCGGCCCGCTGCTTCTGAGCCAGCCGGAATCCCCGCAGGTGCCGCGGCGGCGCCGTCGGCGTTTCCGCGACGGCCGCGGTCACCCCGACCGAGGCGGCCAGCGCGGCCAGCCGCGTCCCGTCCAGGTCGAAGACCTGGGTCACGTCCGGCCGGACGTCATAGGCCCGCGCGTCGCCGGTCACGCACAGCACGGCGTCCACGCCCACCTGGCGCAGCCCGGTCAGCTCCTGTTCCAGCACGATCCGGTTCCGGTCCCGGCAGGTCAGCGTCATCCACGGCCGCAGCCCGGCCGCCATCAGCAAGGAGGCGTGCAGCGTGGGCGGGAAGCTGGGCCGGTCCTGATGCTCGCCCACCAGCACCGCGTCGCAGGACGGCGCGAGCGTCGCCGCCACCGAGGCGAGCATCGCGGCCGAGTACGGCTCGGAGCTGAAGTCGGTCAGGATCAGCGGAAGGGCTTGCAGCACCACCGGCGGCACCGGTCCGGCCCACTCCGCCGGAGCCTCGAACACGCACGGGTGCGGCCGGACCTCGCAGCTCCCGTCGGGCCGTACCCCGCCGCACGGTCCCATCACCATCTGCTTCGGGCAGGAGCCCGCCGCCGCCGGCCGCGTCTGCATCGCGCCAGGATCTCACGCGGGCACCGGACCTGCGAGCACGCACCCCGCCCCGTTCGGTGAAAAGATTGATGCCGAACGGGCCTGCTTCCTGCCCCCGGCCCACGCCTCCTGCTTCCCCGGCTGGCTGCTCTCCCCGGCTGGCTCGTGCCCCCGGTCTCGCCGCTGCTCTCCCTGGCTGGGTCACTCCATCTGTTGTAGTATGCGGTTGGCGGAGAGTTCAACGGGTCGGAGTCAGACATGGGCGGCGCGAGCGCGTGGATCGCCGGCAGCTACCAGAGCGACTTCGCGCGGAACTACGCGCGCGAGGGCCTGGAGATCTCCGACATGGTGGCCGAGGCGGTCGCGGGCACGCTCGAGGCGGCCGGCGTCCCGGCGCCGGACGTGGACGCCGTGCACGTCGGGAACGCCTTCGGCCAGCTGTTCACCGGGCAGGGGCAGCTGGGCGCGATGCCCGCCACCGTGGAGCCGGGCCTGCGGGGCAAGCCGGCCACCCGGCACGAGGCGGCCTGCGCCTCCGGCGGCGTGGCGGTGCTGGCGGCGCTGGCCGGCATCGAGGCCGGTTACTACGACTGCGTCCTGGTGATCGCCGTCGAGCAAGAGCGGAACGTACCGGCCGACCTGGCCCCGAAGTACCTGGGCGCGGCCGCGTGGCTGGGCCACGAGGGCCAGGACGCCAAGTACATGTGGCCGTACATGTTCAGCGAGCTGGCCGAGGAGTACGACCGCCGCTACGGCCTGGATGACGCGCACCTGCATGCGATCGCCGAGCTCAACATGCGCAACGCCAAGGACAACCCGCTGGCCCAGACCCGGGCCTGGTCGCATCGTCCGGGCGGCTTCGCCGACGACGACCACGACAACCCGGTCGTCGAGGGGCGNNCTGCGGCGCACCGACTGCGCCCAGATCACCGACGGCGTGGCGGGACTGCTCCTGGTCTCGGACCGGTTCCGGGCCGGCGGGCGGGATCCGCAGCTTCCCCCGGGTCCCCGGGGTCCCCGGCCCGCCGCCCGCATCGCCGGCTGGGGCCACGCCACCGCCGGGCTGGCGCTGGCGCCCAAGCTCGCGGCCAGCCAGGGCCAGCCGTACGTCTTCCCGCACGTCCGGCGGGTGGTCACCGATGCGTTCGCCCGGGCCGGCCTGGCCGACGTGCGCCAGCTCGACGCCATCGAGACCCACGACTGCTTCTCGATATCGGAGTACATGGCCATCGACCACTTCGGCATCACCGGGCCCGGCGAGAGCTGGAAGGCCGTCGAGAACGGCGAGCTCGCGCGGGACGGCGCGATCCCGGTGAACCCCAGCGGCGGCCTGATCGGGGTGGGGCACCCGGTCGGCGCCACCGGCGTGCGCATGCTGCACGACGCCGCCCGGCAGGTGACCGGCCAGGCGGGCGACTGCCAGGTCGACGGGGCCCGGACCGTCGCCACGCTGAACATCGGCGGCAGCCTCACCACGGCCGTCAGCTTCGTCGTCACCCGGGAGGACTGATCATGGTCGATGTCGAGGTCTACGGCAAGATGCTCAGCACGCTGCCGGCGGATGACGACCATCCCTACCGGTCCGGCCCGTGGCGGCCGCAGAGCGTCGAGTACGACGCCGCCGACCTGACGGTCACCGGCGAGCTGCCCGACGACCTGTACGGCGTGTACCTGCGCAACACCGAGAACCCGCTGCACCCGGCCATCGTCAGGTATCACCCGTTCGACGGCGACGCGATGATCCACAAGGTCTCGTTCCGCGACGGCAAGGTGTCCTACCGGAACCGGTTCGTCCGGACTGACGGGCTGGCGGCCGAGCAGGAGGCCGGCCGCTCGCTGTGGGCCGGGGCGGCCGAGAACCCCGAGGTGGCGCTCCGCCCGGACGGCTGGGGCGCCCGCGGCCGGATGAAGGACGCCGCCTCCACCGACGTGGTCGTGCACGCCGGCGTCGCGGTGGCCAGCTTCTGGCAGTGCGGTGACCTGTACCGGCTGGACCCGCTGACCCTCGATGACCTGGGCAAGAGCAGCTGGGGCGGGTCCTTCCCGGCCGATCTGGGGGTGTCCGCCCACACCAAGGTCGACGACCGCACCGGCGAGCTTCTTTTCTTCAACTACGGAACGACCGCGCCTTACCTGCACTACGGCGTCGTCGACGCGGGCAACCGGCTGGTCCACTACGTGCCCATCGACCTGCCCGGACCGCGGCTGCCGCACGACATGGCCTACACCGAGCACTACGCGATCCTGAACGACATGCCGCTGTTCTGGGAACCCGAACTGCTGGCCCGCGGCCGGTACGCCTCCCGGTTCCACCCGGATCTGCCGTCCCGGCTCGGCGTCATCCCGCGCCGCGGCGCGCCGGCCGACATCCGCTGGTTCGAGTTCGACCCGACCTACGTCCTGCACTGGACCAACGCCTACGAGGCGGGCGAGGAGATCATCGTCGAGGGCTTCTTCCAGGGCTGCCCGGAGCCGGCCAGCGCCGGGCCGAACGGCCCGAAGGAGAAGATGTTCCGCTTCCTGGCCGCCGACACCATGCAGACCAGGCTGCACCGGTGGCGGATGAACCTGGTCACCGGGGCCACGCACGAAGAGGACCTCTCGCAGACCTGCACCGAGTTCGGCACGATCAACGCCGCGTTCGGCGGGCGCCCTTACCGGTACAATTACGCCGCCACCAACGAGCCAGGCTGGTTCCTGTTCAACGGGCTGGTCAAGCACGACACCCTGACCGGGCACGAGGAGCAGTACCAGTTCGAGCCGGGCGTTTTCTGCAGTGAGGTCGGCGTCGCCCCCAGGGCCGGTCATGGGGCGGGTAATGCGGGTAATGGGGTCGGGGCCGCCGAGGACGACGCGTACCTCGTGACGCTCACGGTCGACATGAACCGTGATCTGTCCGAGTGCGTGGTGTTCCGGGCCAGCGACGTGGGCGCTGGCCCGATCGCGCGGGCGCGGCTCCCGGAACGGATCGCGAGTGGCACGCACAGCTGCTGGGCACCCGGTGAGTCCATCAACGGGTGGTGACCGCCCGGCTTGACACGGGGCTTGACCACGGGGCCTGACCACGGGGCGGAGATGCCTGACACCGCTGACAACACGGTGACCGAGAATTCCAACGCGATCGTCCTCGGNNAGTGGAACCTGACCATCGTCAAGGTAGCCATCATGGACGACGTGCGCCGGTACAAGGACTTCCGTGACCGGCTGGGCATCGCGAACTCGGTGCTGAGCGTCCGGCTGCGCCGGCTGACCGAGGCGGGCGTGTTCACCACGGTGCAGTACTCCCAGGCGCCGCGCCGGTACGAGTACGTGCTCACCGAACGCGGCCGCGAGCTGTGGCGGGTGCTGCTGACCATCTGGTCGTGGGAAGCCGTGTGGGTGACCGAGCACATCGAGCCGCTGCCGCCGATGTACCACACCGCGTGCGGCGAGGAGTTCTCCCCGGTCATGTGCTGCCGCGCCTGCGGGCGCCCGGCCGGCACCCGCGATGTCCGCGGCACGTTCGGCCCCAGCGGCGCCTTCCCCCGGTCGGTGCCGCAGGCCACCACCCGGCGCCGGTCCGCGGGCGGGTCGCCCGGGCCTGGCCTGGTGCCCCCCGGCCTGGTGCCCCAGACGATCGAGCTGATCGGCAA
>PMOU01000449.1 GCA_003161205.1 Actinomycetota bacterium
GGGATGAATTGACCGCTGGAGTTCCGTTAGCCCGGCGGGCATGCACGTAGCTGGACACGAGCACCACGGCCCGTTCGGCCAAGGTCAGAAGAAGTCGGCGCAGAACCGCAAATCAGGAGCGCTCATTCAGGTTAGAGCCTTGATGCGGAAACCGCTCGACCTGGATTGATAACGTCTGCGGCCGCGGGCATCACCCCGCGGTGTCGCGGGCGGCGGACGACCCTTATCTTGGTGGGCGACGTCGCCCTGGGCGGACAAGGCGCCTAACGCGGACATTGCGCAATCTTGGATAACTGGAGTTATAATAACTGGAGTTATCCATAGTTTCGGGGGGCCGGAGGGCGGATCCATGTCGCTGAGCAAGCCCCGTGACATGTTCGACCGGGAGTTTGAGTGGGGCGAGCTGACCCGGTTCGCGGGCAGCAGCGCGCCGCGCGCCACGTTGGGCATCGTCTCGGGGCGGCGCCGCCAGGGCAAGACCTTCCTCCTCGACGCGCTCGCTGTACAGGCGAACGGCTTCATGTTCACGGCCGTAGAGACCACCGAGCCAGACTCGCTGCATCAGTTCGGAGATGCGCTCGCTTCCCATCTCGGCGAGCCGACGCCGTTCAGGTTCGCCAACTGGGACGAGGCGATCACCCGATTGATGCGAATCGCCACGGACGGGCCGAAGCCCGTGGTGATCGACGAGTTCCCCTTCCTCGCCAAGGCGACCCCGGCGCTGCCGTCCCTGATCCAGCGTGCCCTTGAGCCCTCGGCTCAGCGCGGTAACACACCGGTGCGCCTGCTGCTGTGCGGCTCCGCACTGTCCTTTATGGGCAAGCTGCTCGCCGGGAGCGCCCCGCTGCGAGGACGGGCGGGCCTCGAGTTGGTCGTCCCGACGCTCGACTACCGGCTCGCCAGGGAGTTCTGGGGTATAGCGGACCTTCGCACCGCGGTGCTCACCAATGCCGTCCTGGGGGGAACACCCGCCTACCGCCGGGAGTTCGCCCAGGACGACACCCCGGCAGGCGCGACTGATTTCGATCCCTGGGTATGCCGGACCGTGCTCAACCCGGGACGGCCGCTGTTTCGCGAGGCCAGGTACATCCTGGCCGAGGAACCCGACCTGCACGACACCGCGCTCTACCATGCGGTGCTCGCCGCGATCGCCGAGGGAAACAACACCAGAGGCGGCATCGCCGGCTACCTGGAGCGCAAGTCCACCGACCTGGCTCACCCACTCGGCGTCCTGCACGACGCCGGCCTCATCACCCACGAGACGGACGCCTTCAGGAAGAACCGGTCGGCCTACCGGATCGCCGAGCCGCTGCTGACCTTCTATCACGCCATCATGCGCCCGGCCTGGGGCGACCTGGAACGGCCAGGTCGCGCCGCCCAGGTATGGCGGCGCTCCCGGCACACGTTCGACAGCAGCGTGGCCGGCCCGCACTTCGAGGGGATCTGCCGCCAGTGGGCCCGCTGGCACGCCGCCCCGGACACCTACGGGAACCGCTACCCCGACCGCGTCGCCAGCGGAACGGTGTCCGATCCCGAAGTAAAGAAGACGCTCCAGATCGACGTCGCGGCATTCGGCCGAGACGAGGAAGACCGGGACACGCTGCTCGCGATCGGCGAGGCGAAATGGCAGGAACCAATCACAACTGGCCACCTCGGGAAACTGGAGCACATCCGCGACCGGCTCCTGCAGCGTGGCGAGCCCGGAGCTGAAACCGCCCGGTTTCTCCTGTTCAGCGGTACCGGTTTCAGCGACGCGATAGTGAGACGAGCCGGAGAAGACCCGACAATCCAGCTCATCGGGCTCGACCGGCTGTACCACGGCTCATAAGCAGTTCATCCGGAACCTACGGTCGAACGATCCAGCCATCGGCTACCACCTACGCACAATCAGACCGCATGAAAGCATCCCGCGCCTTTCCTGGATTTCCTCGACGCGAGCCTGACCGGCGGCCAGTGACGTGCCGACGTTCGAATGGCAGGCGCTGTTCGGGCGGGACTGGGAAGCCCTTTCTGCGGCGCAGCGCACGGCGTTCAGGGACGCCGTCGCCACCTTCGTGGCCGACGTCGCGGTCGGTACCCACAAGATATTCACACGCCCCTGAAGCATCCGAGTCGCTGGTTGGGCTTGGATACCGGTCAAGGACCTTATCTGCGGTCACGCTGACGGTTTCCATACGGTTTGATGGCGTCATGGATGCTGACGTGATCGTGGTGGGCGCCGGGCTGGCAGGCCTCGCCGCTACCGCGGAACTGGCCCGGGCCGGACGGCGGGTGCTGCTGCTTGACCAGGAGCCCGAGACGAATCTGGGCGGCCAGGCGTTCTGGTCGTTCGGCGGACTGTTCCTGGTCGACTCACCCGAGCAGCGCCGGATGGGTATCAAGGACTCCCGCGAGCTGGCCTGGCAGGACTGNNGGGCAGCGCCTTTTTCGATCGCGGCATCGATGACAGCGCCGGGGAAGACTACTGGGCCTACCGGTGGGCGCAGGCCTACGTCGATTTCGCCGCCGGAGAGAAACGGTCCTGGCTGCACGCGATGGGCGTGCGCTGGTTCCCGCTGGTGGGCTGGGCCGAGCGGGGCGGTTACCTCGCCGACGGGCACGGCAACTCGGTCCCCCGTTTCCACGTCACCTGGGGCACCGGCCCTGGGCTGGTGGCGCCGTTCGAGCGGCAGGTCAGGGACGCGGCCGCGGCCGGGCTGGTCGACTTCAGGTTCCGGCATCGCGTGGACGAGCTCACCGTGACCGGCGGGACAGTCGACGGGGTGCGCGGGGCGATTCTGCAGCCCAGCACGGCCGCCCGCGGGACCCCCAGTTCCCGCACCGAGGCCGGCGAGTTCGAGCTGCACGCGCCGGTAGTGATCGTCACCTCGGGCGGGATCGGCGGCGACCACGACCTGTGCCGGGAGAACTGGCCGGACCGGCTCGGCGCCGCCCCGGAGCAGATGATCTCCGGGGTACCCGCACACGTCGACGGGAGAATGCTGGCCATCACCGAACGGGCGGGCGGGCGACTGGTCAACCGCGACCGGATGTGGCACTACACCGAGGGCATCCAGAATTGGGACCCGATCTGGCCCCGGCACGGCATCAGGATCCTGCCCGGGCCTTCGTCGCTGTGGTTTGACGCGCGGGGACGGCGGTTCCCCGCGCCGAACTTCCCTGGCTTCGACACCCTCGGCACGCTGGCGGCGATCAGGGAGAGCGGCTATGACTACTCGTGGTTCGTCCTCACCCAGAAGATCATCGAGAAGGAGTTCGCGCTCTCCGGCTCGGAGCAGAACCCGGACCTGACCGGCAAGGACATCAAGCTGACGCTATCGCGGGTGCGGCCCGGCGCTCCCGCTCCGGTGGAGGCGTTCAAGCAGCACGGCGCCGACTTCGTGGTCGCCAGGACCTTGGCCGAACTCGTCGACGGCATGAACAAGCTGACGGCCCAACCGCTCATCGACCTCGCCGACCTCGAGCGGCAGATCATCGCGCGCGACCGGGAAATCGACAACCCGTTCACCAAGGACCTGCAGGTCATGGCGATCCGCAACGCCCGCCGCTACCGCGGCGACCGGCTCGCCCG
>PMOU01000385.1 GCA_003161205.1 Actinomycetota bacterium
TCGGCCGGTACGGCCTGGCCTTCCGCCATGGCCAGCAGGTGCAGCGCCCGCCGGGCCTTCCGGCTGCCGAGCGCCTGTGGCTCAATCCCGTCCACGCCGAAGTCGCCGAGCACCCGGACGGCCAGCGACCTCATGCCCTATTAAAGCTCCGGCGTCGCCCCCGCCACCAGGTCAGTGCAAGGTGGCTGCAACGGCTTCCGGTAAGGCTGGTCCCGCAAGCACGAATCCGATGGCAGAAGGAGAACCCCATGACCGGCACAGCGGAACAGAAGAGCTTCCAGGCCCCCGACGAGACCCGCACCTTCGACTACGGCACCGTCGACCTGCTCAAGATCGGCGGCGCCGAAATCGGCCGGCTCACCCTCCAGCCCGGCTGGCGCTGGTCGGAGCACGTCAAGCCGCTCGCGGGCACCGACCTGTGCGAGGCGCCGCACTTCCAGTACCACGTGACCGGAACCCTGCACATCGTGATGGCCGACGGTGCCGAGTACGACGCAAGGCCCGGCGATGTCACCGCCCTGCCGCAGGGTCACGACGCCTGGGTGGTGGGCGACGAGCCCGTGGTCGTCGTGGACTGGTACGGGGCCAGCAACTACGCCCGCACCTGACCGGGTCCGCCTGGCGGTTCCCCGGACGTCCGCGCACCGCCGCCGTACACGCCATCGAGACGGGTCCGCAGTGACGGCAGGACGCGCGTGACCTCAGGGCTGGCCCTTTTCCAGCCGGGCGGTCGACGCGACGGTCGCCGCCAGTTCCGCCGCGGTGACCTTAACCGAACCGAGTGGTTTGAGCGGATACGCGCCGAGCGCGGAACTGGATTCCCGGCCGCCGCCAGCCCGGCCGCCGCCAGCCCGGCCGCCGCCAGCCCGGTCGCCGGCTTGCAGCATCACGCCGAATGCCTGGATAAAGGCCTGCTGCATGGGGACCGAACAGCCGAAGTTCTTCGCCTCGGTGAGCGCGTCCGCGGCGCTCCAGCCCATGACCGCCATGCGGTAGCACGCGGTCATCACGCCCGTCCGTCCCTTGCCCGCCTCGCAGTGGACGTATGTCCGCACGGATTCCGGTCCGGTCAGGAGATCCAGCAGCGCAATCACCTGGGCCAGCTTGGGCGCGTTCATGTCCGCGATCGGGATGTGATAGGTCACGAGTTCTTTCGCCAGCCCGGCCTGCTCGATGAGCGGGCCGTCCCCGCCGGTGATCTCGTCGCACAGATTGATCGTGGCGCGGAAGTCCTCGCGGAGTAGGTCCGCCAGCTTCTGCGGGCTCGGACGCTCACCGCGGGACATCACCGGCGAGACTCGATAGGTATAGCGGGTGACGGGGTAATCGCACAGGAAATGCAGCAGCGGTATCCGCTCCAGGTTCCCGTAAGAATCCAGGCCCGCGTTCTCCAGCTCGTCGAATATCTTCCTCCGCAGCGAGAGGCCTGCCGGCAGGCTCGCGATCTCCGCCGCCTGGGCCCGCGCATCCGCGGGCAGGTCCTCAAGCGCATGACAGATGCGATACGAGCCGTCGTGGTGCCTGAACCCGAAGGCTTTCCCCAGCAGAGAATCCTCACTCGCGTCCATGATGGCGGCCATCCCCCGGAGTGGTGTCCGCTGCGATGCGGCTAGGCCGAGCGTAGCCGGAAATCCGGTTGTGTACCTGACCGTGACGACGGGAGCATGAGCCCATGGTCTTGGTGCGCGAGACGGTGCCGGACGACTGGCGGGCACTGCGCGACATCCGGCTGACGGCGCTGCGGGATGCGCCGGACGCCTTCGCGTCGACATACGCGGAGCAGGCGGCCTTTGGCGAGGCGGAGTGGCGGGACCGGGTCGCCCGCGGCGGCACGTTCCTGGCCTACGTCCCCGAGGTCAGCGCGTCCGACCCGGCCGGACTGGCCGGCGGCTACTCCAGGGAGGAACCCGGCGTCGTCGAGCTGATTTCCATGTTCGTGCGCCCGGAAGCGCGCGGACGCGGAGTCGGCGAGGCGCTTATCGTTGCCGTGATCGACTGGGCCGCGGCCAGGTACGCGACGTCGGTCCACCTGTGGGTGACCGAGACGAACTCCCATGCCCGCCTGCTCTACGAGCGCTCCGGGTTCTCCCCGACCGGCGAACGCCAGCCGCTCCCGTCCAAGCCGGCCATCGGCGAGATCGGCATGACCCGCCGGTTGTGACCCGCCNNCCGCTACGACCCGAACTCCGCCCGCACCCCCAGCAGTCGCACCGGCCGCCGCCCGGTGAAACGCTCGAGCGCCTCGAGCGCGGCCTGCTCGATCGCCGCGGCGTCCGAGCTGGGGGAGGGGAGCGGCACCCCGTGGGTCTGGGTGATGAAGGGCGCGTAGCGCACCTTGACGATCACCCGCACCGCGGGCCGCGGTTCGGCGGCCAGGTCCACGGCGAGCAGCCCGGCGATTCGCGCCACCTCGGCCTGCACCTGCGACCAGTCGGCGATGTTCTGCTGGAAGGTCTCCTCGCGCCCGTGACCGCGGGCCACGTACGGCGTGTCGTCCACGTCGGCGTCACCGCGGCCGCGGCCGAGCAGGACCAGCCANNGGCCCCGTCATCGGGCCGAACTCCGCGGCCAGCGCGTCCGGGTCGGCCGCCGCCAGATCACCGACGGTGCCGATGCCGAGCCCGGCGAGCTTCCTGGCCGTCTTGGCGCCGATGCCCCACAGCGCGTCGGTCGGCCGTCCGCCGAGGACCTCGAACCAGTTCGCGTAGGTCAGCCGGAACACCCCGGCCGGCTTGCCGAACCCGGTGGCGATCTTGGCCTGCAGCTTGTTCTCGCCGATCCCCACGCTGCAGTCCAGCCGCGTCGCCTCCCGCACGCGGTCCGCCAGCGACCGGGCGAAGCCCTCCGGATCGCAGGTGTCGACGCCGAGAAACGCCTCGTCCCAGCCCAGCACCTCCACCACCGCGCCCGATTCCCGCAGCACCGTCATGACCTGATCAGAGACCTGCTCGTAGGCGGCCCGGTCCACCGGCAGGAACACCGCGTCCGGCAGCCGCCGCGCCGCCGTCCGCAGCGGCAGCCCCGAATGCACCCCGTGCTCGCGCGCCTCATACGACGCCGTGCTCACCACGCCCCGCTTGGTCGGATCCCCGTCCCCGCCCACCACCACGGCCCGGCCCCGCAATTCCGGATGCCGCAGCACCTCGACCGCCGCGATGAACTGGTCGAGGTCCACATGCAGCACCCACCGTGTCACCCCTCACTCTTACCC
>PMOU01000429.1:0-1507 GCA_003161205.1 Actinomycetota bacterium
GTCCGGTAGCGTAGGCCGGCATGGGATACGGGCAGGCGAACCAGGTGGATCGCGAGATGATGGCGCTGGCGCTGGGCCAGGCACGGGTCAGTCTGGAGTCGGGCGGCGTGCCGGTCGGGGCGGTCCTGNNGCGCACGGCGAGATCGCCTGCCTGCGCAACGCCGGCCGGCGGCCGTCCTACGTCGACACCACGCTGTACACCACGCTGTCGCCGTGCCAGATGTGCTCCGGGGCGATCCTGCTGTTCCAGATTCCCCGGGTGGTGGTCGGCGAAGCGGAGACCTTCGAAGGCGACCTCGGCTTCCTGACCGGCCGCGGCGTGGAGATCGTGCTGCTCGACGACGAAGCCTGCGTGGCCGCCATGGCCGAGTTCCAGCAGCGCTACCCGGAGGTCTGGAGCGAGGACATCGGCGGCCGCTGACGCGCGCCCGCCACCACCTGAGTTGCGCTCACGCCCAGGCAGACCGAATGATGCTTACATGCAGGTTCCTTCGCAGGTCGAGTACGAACGGGCGACCAGCGTCGACCATGCATTGTCGTTGCTGAGCAGGCCGGAAACCCGGGTCCTGGCGGGCGGCCACAGCCTTATCCCGATGATGAAGCTGCGGCTGGCCCAGCCCGAGGTGCTGGTTGACATCAACGGACTGACCGAACTCGCCTCCATCACCTACGACGGCGCCCATCTGCGCATCGGCGCCCTGGCCCGGCACGCCGACCTGCTCGCCTCGGCCCTGGCCGCTGAGCACTTCGGAATCTTCGGTGACGCCGAGCGCGTGATCGCGGACCCGATCGTGCGGCTGTGGGGCACCGTCGGCGGTTCGCTGTGCCAGGCGGATCCGTCCGAGGACCTGTCCGCGGCGTTCGCCGCGACGCGCGCGATAGCGGTCATCCGCAGCCAGGACGGCGACCGGACCGTCCCGGTCCGGGCCTTCCACCTGGGCCCGTACGAGACGGTGATCGGTCCGGGCGAGCTGCTGGCCGAGGTCCGGGTGCCGGTGCGGCCCGGCACCGGCAGCGCGTATGAGAAGGTGGCGCGGCGGGTCGGCGACTGGTCGGTGGCCGCGGCNNGGCGCGGTGCTGCGCCTGGGCGGCAGCCCGGACAAGCCGGTGGTGCAGTCCGCGGGCATCGGCCTGACCGCGGTGGGCGCCGAGCACTTCGTCGCCGCCGAGGCCGAGGACTTCCTCCAAGGCCGCGTCGCCGACGCCGAGAGCTTCGCCGCGGCCGGGGCGATCGCCGCGGCGCACTGTCATCCGTTCGCCGACCAGCGCGGTCCGGAAGACTACAAGCGTCATCTGGTCGGCGAGCTCACCGCCCGCGCGCTGCGCCGCGCCGCCGCCCGGGCCGCCGCCCGGGCCGCCGAACGGGGCGCCGATCGGGCCGATCGGGCGGGGGACAGCTGACCATGCGGGTCGCGATGACGGTCAACGGCACCGAGTACGCGCGCGAGGTAGAGCCGCGGCTGCTGCTCATCCACTTCCTGCGCGACGAGCTCGGCCTGACCGGCAG
>PMOU01000429.1:1581-3901 GCA_003161205.1 Actinomycetota bacterium
GATCATTATCCCGATCCGGACGAGGCGCAGATCCGGGAGGTGATCTCCGGCCAGCTCTGCCGCTGCACCGGCTATGAGAACATCGTCCGGTCCGTCCGCTGGGCCGCCAAACACCCGCAGGCCGATGCGCAGGAGCCCCGGACATGACCGCCGACGCGGGCTGGCCGCCGGACGGCCCCCCGGCCGGTTTCGGGCGGCGGCTGCGCAAGGAGGACCAGCGGTTCGTCCGCGGCCGGGGCACGTACGTGGACGACGTGCAGCTGCCCGGCATGCTGTACGGGGCGGTGCTGCGCAGCCCGCACCCGCACGCTCGNNGTCATCACCGGCGAGACCCTCAGCGCCCGGGGCCTGGCCTGGATGCCCACCCTGTCCGGCGACACGCAGGCCGTGCTGGCCACCGACAAGGTGCGGTTCCAGGGTCAGGAGGTGGCGTTCGTGGTCGCCGAGGACCGCTACTCCGCCCGGGACGCCCTCGAGCTGATCGACGTGGAATACGAGCCGCTGCCGCCCGTGGTCGACGCGCGCCGCGCGCTGGAACCCGGCGCCCCGGTCATCCGTGATGACCTGACCCCGAAGACCGGGCGCGGTGACAACCACATCTTCGACTGGGAGGCCGGCGACGCGGACCGCACCGAGGCGGTGTTCGCCGACGCCGAGGTCACGGTGACCCAGGACATGCTCTACCCCCGGGTCCACCCGGCCCCGCTGGAGACCTGCGGCGCGGTCGCGGACTTCGACGAGGTGAGCGGNNGATATCGGCGGCGGGTTCGGCAACAAGGTGCCCATCTATCCCGGTTACGTGTGCGCGATCGTCGGCTCGATCCTGACCGGGAAGCCGGTGAAGTGGATGGAGGACCGGTCGGAGAACCTGATGTCGACCTGTTTCGCCCGGGACTTCCACATGCGCGGGGAGCTGGCGGCCAGCCGGGACGGCAAGATCCGGGCGGTGCGGGTCAAGGTGCTCGCCGACCACGGCGCGTTCAACGGCGTCGCGCAGCCCAGCAAGTTCCCGGCCGGCTTCTTCGGCGTGTTCACCGGCTCCTATGACCTGGAGGCGGCGCACTGCCAGGTGACCGGCGTGTACACGAACAAGGCCCCGGGCGGGGTCGCGTACTCCTGCTCGTTCCGCATCACCGAGGCGGTCTACCTGGTGGAGCGGATGGTGGACGTGCTCGCCTTCGAGCTCGGCCTGGACCCCGCCGAGCTGCGGATCCGCAACCTGCTCCAGCCCGCTCAGTTCCCGTACACCTGCCAGACCGGCTGGGTGTACGACTCCGGCGACTACCCGCGCGCGCTGCGGCTGGCCATGGACATGGCCGGCTACGAAGAGCTGAGAAAAGAGCAATCTGCCGAACGGGCCGACGGTCACCTCATGGGCATCGGCATCAGCTTCTTCACCGAGGCCGTCGGCGCGGGGCCAAGAAAGCACATGGACATCCTCGGCTTCGGCATGGCGGACGGCGTGGAGCTGCGGATCCACCCGACCGGCACCGCGGTGCTCCGGATCTCGGTGCAGACCCAGGGCCAGGGGCACGAGACGACCTTCGCCCAGATCGTCGCCGAAGAGCTCGGCCTGTCCCCGGACGACGTGGAGGTCGTGCACGGGGACACCGACCAGACGCCGTTCGGCCTGGGCACCTACGGATCCCGCTCGACCCCGGTCTCCGGNNGCGGCCACCGCGATCGTGGCCAGGAAGGTGCGCGAGCGGGCCCGGATCGTCGCCTCGGCCATGCTCGAGGTCGACCCCGCCGACCTGGAGTGGGAACGCGGGCGCTGGTTCGTCCGCGGCGACCCCGACCAGTACCAGACGATGGCGCAGATCGCGCGGGCCGCGCATTCCGACCTGGAGCTGCCCGAAGGCGTCGAAGGCCACCTGGACGCGACCTGCGTCTACAACCCGCCCAACCTGACCTATCCGTTCGGCGCCTACATCTGCGTGGTCGACGTGGATCCGGGCACCGGGGAGGTCGTGGTCCGGCGGTTCATCGCGGTGGACGACTGCGGCGTGCGGATCAACCCGATGATCGTCGAGGGCCAGGTGCACGGCGGGCTCGCGGACGGGATCGGGATGGCGCTGATGGAGGGCATCGCCTTCGACGCCGACGGCAACTGCCTGGGCGGCTCCTTCATGGACTACCTGCTGCCCACGTCGCTGGAGTGCCCGTCCTGGGAGCTCGGCCAGACCGTCACCCCGTCGCCGCATCACCCCATCGGGGCCAAGGGAGTAGGCGAGTCCGCCACGGTCGGGTCGCCGCCCGCGGTGGTCAACGCGGTCATCGACGCCCTGCGTCCGTACGGCGTGCGGCACGCGGACATGCC
>PMOU01000288.1:0-1559 GCA_003161205.1 Actinomycetota bacterium
CTTCGCCCGCGGCCGCCCCGTCGCGCGCAACGCCGAGCTGGTCGAGCGGGCCGCCGAGCTGGCCAGGTTCGCCCAGCGCCCCGCCATGCGCCCGGCGGGCGCCCGTGCCTTCCTCGGCATCAGCAACCAAGCCGGTAATCCCGGCTAGGCCGTAAGCCGTCAGGACTCCAGGTAGCGCAGGACGGCCAGCACCCGGCGGTGGTCGGCGTCCGACGGGGCCAGGCCGAGTTTGCTGAAGATGTTGCCGACATGCTTTTCCACGGACCGCTCCGAGACCACGAGGATCCCGGCGATGGCGCCGTTGGAACGGCCTTCCGCCATCAGGCCGAGCACGTCGCGCTCCCGCGCGGTCAGCGTGCCGAGCCCGTCGGTGCGCCGGCTGGCGCCCAGCAGCTGCGTCACAACCTCCGGATCGAGGGCGGTCCCTCCGGCCGCCACCCGGCTGAGCGCCTCGACGAACTCGCCGACGTCGGCGACCCGGTCCTTGAGCAGGTACCCGATGCCCGCCGCGCCGGCGCCGGACGCCGCGCCGAGCAGGTCGGCCGCGTAACGGGTCTCGATGTACTGGGAGAACACCAGCACCCCGGTCCCCGGATGGTCGCGGCGGATGGCGATCGCGGCGCGCAGGCCCTCGTCGGTGTAACCGGGCGGCATCCGGACGTCCACCACGGTGACGTCCGGATGGTGCTCGTCCACCGCCACCCGCAGGTCCTCGGCGTTGCCGACGGCCGCGACGATCTCGTGGCCGCGGTCGGCCAGGATCTCGACCAGGCCCGCCCGGACTACTGCTGAGTCCTCGGCGATGACAATCCGCATCGGGCGCTCCCGTTCGTTCAGGCGTGCGACGGCAACTCGACGGTGACGACCGTGGGACCTCCGGGCGGGCTGCTGATCTGCAGCCTGCCGTCCACGGTGCTGATGCGCTCGGCCAGCCCGGCCAGGCCGCCGCGAGCCTCCATCCGGGCACCGCCCGAGCCGTCGTCGCTGACCCGCACCTGCACCAGCCCGGGCACGCGGATCGCAGCCAGGGTGACATGCCGGGCGCCGCTGTGCTTGCCGGCGTTGGAAAGCAGTTCCGCCGCGCAGAAGTAGGCGATGGTCTCGATCGCGGCCGACGGCCGCTCAGGCAGGTCCACCACCAGCTCAACCGGTACGTCGCTGCGCGCGGCGAGGGTGGTAAGCGCGGTGCCGAGGCCATGGTCGAGCACCGACGGGTGGATGCCGCGGGCCAGGTCGCGCAGCTCGGCGATGGCTTCCTTGGCTCCGCGGTGGGCGGCGTCGACCAGCTCCAGGACCCGCGCCAGGTCGGCGGGCCCGGTCCCGTCCAGGGCGCCGCCGAGCTTTTCCCTGGCCAGGCCCAGCTTCATCGCGACGGCGACCATCTGCGCCTGCGCTCCGTCGTGCAGGTCCCGCTCGATCCGGCGTAGCCTCGCCGCCGAGTCATCCACCAGGTGGGCCCGGGACTGTTCCAGCTCCTGCACCCGGCGCACGCTGTCCTGGTTCAGGCGGTAGACGGTCCAGAAGATGAGCGCCGCCCCCGCGAGCGGCAGCGCCGCCAG
>PMOU01000288.1:1607-1782 GCA_003161205.1 Actinomycetota bacterium
TCTCATCAGGACGGGCTGCGGGGGAGGGACGTTGCCAGCCGGTGCATGCATCGGGTTGCCTCCGCTACAGGATGCTGCCAAGTTAGCCCTGGACGCTAGCTCGCAGGCGGTAGACGGTCCAGAAGATGAGCGCCGCCCCCGCGAGCGGCAGGGCCGCCAGCCAGCTCAGCGGCCC
>PMOU01000288.1:1789-8033 GCA_003161205.1 Actinomycetota bacterium
GCGCACGCCCACCCAGAGGCGGGGACGGCGGTATTCCCATGACCTGACCAGAAATCTCATCAGGACGGGCTGCGGGGCGGGGACGTTGCCAGCTGGTGCGTGCATCGGGATGCCTCCTAGGAGCTGCGGTGCCGGCTACTCCGGTCACCTGACATCTCTATGCTCGCCGCGCGTGACCAGGGGAACCACCGTGCGGCCACCCGAACCTGAGGTACGGCTAGCACGGTATCCCGGCTCAGCCCGCGCCGTCCCGGGGCCCGCATCCCCGCTTGCTGGCCGTTTGCAATTGCAAGCACCCGGTGGCAAACTGAAGGCATGCCCAAGGTGACAGTGAACTCGATAGGTGAATACATCCGGGAGCAGCGGGAGCAGGCGAAGATCTCGATGCGCCAGCTGGCCCAGACGGCCGGGGTTTCCAACCCGTACCTGAGCCAGATCGAGCGCGGCCTGCGCAAGCCGAGCGCGGACATCCTGCAGCAGATCGCCAAAGGGCTCCGCATCTCGGCCGAAGCGCTCTATGTCCAGGCCGGGATCCTGGAAGACCGGCCGGCTGACTCCGGCGTTCGGTCCGCTCTGCTGACCGACCCCGAACTTTCGGAACGGCAGAAGCAGGTGCTCATCGAGATTTACCAGTCGTTCCGCCGGGAGAACCTGGCCGCCAGCGAGAGCACTCAGGCAGAAGCCGTCGCGCTCGCGGCGGGGGATTCAGGGCTCGCCGACGGAGCGCCGGGCGCGGAGGCGTTCTTCGCCGAAGCCGTCGCCGAGGCCGAAGCCGAGGACGAGGCAGCAGCCGCGCACAACCCGGACCCGGCCGCAACGGACCCGGAAGCAACGGACCCGGCCGCAACGGACCCGGAAGCAGCGGACACGGAAGCAACGGACGCTGCGGCCGGGTCGCAGCCGGACTAGGCTGATGGCCAGCCGGTCTTTCCACCAGGGCGTGCCTGCGATCAGGCCAATGCGTTGAGGCTAGTGCGATGAGGCCAATGCGATCGGGCCAGGCGGTGCCCTCGATTAGGTAGTGTGATCACTGTGCTTGGTTCCGCGTATACCCCGATCACGTACTTTTTCCTGGCCCTGGGCGTCGTCGCGTTCGGTGTCGAGGCCTGGGCCTTCATCGACGCCATTACCCGGCCGAGCCAGGCCTTCGTGGCGACCGGTAAGCGGACCAAACGGCTGTGGCTCATCATCCTCGGCGTGGCCGTCGTGGTCGGGCTGGCCGGGGTCGTGTACAAGATCGGCCCGACGTCGATCCTGCCGGTGGCGGCGTTCGTCGCGGCCGCCGTCTACCTGGCCGACGTCCGGCCCAAGGTCAAAGAATTCCGCAGCGGCGGCGGTACCAGTTCAGGCCCCTACGGCCCCTGGTAAGCCACTGCGAGCTCTAGCCGTCAGGCGATGAGCAGCGTGATGGGCACCGTGACCAGCAAGGCGGCGACCAGGCAGATCGCGACGAGCGCGGCGGCGGGCAGCGGCCGTACCGGCTGAAGCAGGCGGGTGACCCGGGCGGCCACGTCGCCCTGCCCGGCGGCCAGGGTGCCGACCGGTGCCGGACCGGGGCTGGCCGTGCCGAACCGCACCAGGGCGGACACGAGCTCGTGCGCCGGGCGGTCTTGCAGCGCGCGGTCATCGGCCAGCATCTCGACCAGCAGCGCGACCGAGCGATGGGCGTCGATACAGGTCAAAGACTTGGGGAAGGCCCGCCGCAGCGCGGTGAAGGGGAGCAGCACGAGGTCGTGCCGTTCGCGCAGGTGGGCACGTTCGTGCGCGAGTACCGCCGCCAGCTCGCCGTGGCCGAGCAATTGCAGGGTGCCGACGCTGACGACGATCTGCGAGCGCGACCGCAGTCCGGGCAGGCAGTAGGCGGCCGCGGTGGGGTAGTCGACGACGAGAGCGCCCGGGACCTTGGGGTCGCCATGGGCTAGCAGCGTGAGCAGGGCCCGCTGCCGCCGCCTGGCCTGCAACACGGCGGCGGACGCCGCGACGAGCACCCAGCACAGCGACGCGAACAGCAGCAGCCCGGCGCCGAGGCAGGCCAGCCGGATCCCGGCCACGATCAACGGCATCGCGCCCACCGCGCCGAGGGCGCTCGGCATCTGGAAGCGGTCCCCGGTCCGGAACAGGGCGCTGACATGCCAGGCCGACCGGACCAGGCCGATCTGGCTGTCCGGCATGGCCAGGCCGAGCATCGTGCCGACCGCGGCCAGTCCCGAGGCGAGGCCAAGGGACTGCCAGAGCAAGATGGCCGCGGCCGGCGACCGGCGCGGCCAGCTGGCTTGCCCGAGTGCCGAAGCTCCGAATGCGCTTCCGATGGCGACTACGGCAAGGAGGGCCGCATCCTCAAGTCCCGTCATCTTTCTCGTCGCTACCTTCGATTACGTCCAGGGCGTCTCGCAACACCTCGGCCTCGACGCCCGATACGGACTGCGCGAACCGTGCCAGTGCAGCGGTACGGTCTCCGGTCTGATCCAGCGCGGTGAGCATGAGTTCAGTTACGTAGGTCTCGCGGGTAGCGGCGGGGCAGTAACGCCAGGCGCGCCCATCGCGCTCCCGCCTGGCGAAGCCCTTTTTCGCGAGCCTGTCGAGCACCGTCATGACGGTGGTATGAGCTAGATTACGCTCGGTCAGCCTAACACTGACCTCGCGGACGGTAAGAGACATATCCGTTTCCCACAGCACTTCCATGATGGCTCGCTCGAGCTCACCCAACCGGTTCACGGTCGTCAATGTACCCGTATTGCGGTCATTCCAATAGGACGGAAGACACGTAGATCACGCTGGTTCCAGATGGCCACACCAACCTGCCCGCGTGTCAGTCGCCGGCCGCGCGCTCGGGGTCGGCGAAGCGGGCGAAGGCGCGCAGGTTGGCCAGGCTCTCGCCGCGTTTGGCGCGCCACGCCCACTCCCTGCGGATGGCCGAGGCGAAGCCGAGCTCCAGGGCCGTGTCGAAGTTGTCGTCTGAATAGCTGAGCACGCAGCCGAGCAGCCGGTCGATGTCGGCCACGGCGACCGCGCTGAGCGGAAGCCGCCCGGTCAGGTACACGTCACCGACCGGGTCCAGGGTGAAGTGGACCCCGTACATGCGCCCGTTGCGTTCGAGCAGGAAGCGGTAGAAGGCCTCGTGGTTCTCGTCGGGCTGGCGGCAGAAGAACGACTCCACGCCGAGGCTGTGCTCGCCGACCACGAGCCAGGTCATGGTGGCCAGCTTGTGCTGGCCCTCGAGCCGGACCAGGTACGCCCCCGGCCGCGGGTTCTCGAAGGACACGCCCAGCTCGATCAGGGCCGACTCGATCGCGCTGGCCGTCGCATCGACAGCTGACACAGAGGACTCGGTCATGCGCGCACCGGCGCGGCGTCGTTCATGGCGTTCATGGCACCGGTATACACGCCGATCAGCCGGTCCGCCGTGGCGGGCCAGCCGAACGCGGACGCGTGCCGTAGCGCGCCCCGCGACAGCTCCGCCAGCCGGCCTGGGTCGGCCAGCAGCCCGTCCAGCACCTTGGCGTACACCACCGGATCGTGCCCGTCGACCAGGATGCCGGAGTAGCCGTCCCGGACCGCGGTGCGGAGCCCGCCGACGGCGGCCGCGACCACCGGGGTCCCGCAGGCCTGAGCCTCGAGCGCGACCAGGCCGAACGATTCGGAGTGCGACGGCACGAGCACCACGGTCGCGGCCCGGTACCAGTCGGCCAGTTCCCGCTGCGGGCACGGCGGCTCAAGCCGGACGCAGCCGGAGATGCCCAGCGTGGCCGCGAGCCCGCCGAGCCGCCCGGGCGCGCCGACCTCGGACCCGCTCGGGCCGCCCACGAACACCACGACCAGCCGGTCCGCCAGCCCCGGGGAGGAGCGCAGCAGCTCCGCCGCGGCGCGCAGCACGATGTCCGGGCCCTTCAGCGGCTGGATCCGGCCGGCGAACACCAGCACCACCGCGTCGGGTGCCAGCCCGAGCCGGCGCCGCGCCGCCGAAACCGAACCGGGCCGGAACAGCGCCAGGTCCACCCCCGGGCTGACCGTCTTGACCCGCCACGGGTCCGCGCCGTACAGCTCGACCAGCTGGCGCGCTTCTTCCGCGGTGTTGGCGACGAGCCGGTCCGCGGCCGCCACGACCTCGCCCTCGCCGCGGATCCGGGCCGCGGGCTCGGCGCAGTCGCCGGTGGCCAGGGCGAGGTTCTTGACCTTGCCCAGGGTGTGCATGGACTGGACGAGCGGAACCCCCCAGCGCTCGGCCGCCGCCGCGGCGACCTGCCCGGACAGCCAGTAATGGGCGTGCACGAGGTCGTACCGGCCGGGCGCGAAGTCGGCTTCAGTCCGCAGCACGCCGAACGTGAACGGGCAGATCTGACCGGCCAGCGAATTCTTGTCGAGTTCCTCGAACGGCCCGGCCACGACGTTTCGGACGAGCACGCCCGGCACGAGTTCGACGGCCGGCGGCGTGTCGGGGCAGACCGCGCGGGTGAAGATCTCGACCTCAACGCCCCGGTGGGCCAGCTGCTTGGCGACCTCGACGACGTAGACGTTGAGNNGGACGATGCACTTCGAGCACGTTCTTCCCAACCCCGGCAGGCCACTGCCTGTTCCCTCCTCTAGGCTTTGCCGGTATGAGGACCCTAGTGCTGCTTCGTCATGGCGAGAGCGAATGGAACTCCAAGGGCCTGTTCACCGGATGGGTAGACGTCGGGTTGTCCGAGACCGGCGCGCAGGAGGCCGCCCGCGGCGGCGCGCTGCTGGCCGAGTCGGGCCTGCACCCGTCGGTGGTGCACACCTCGGTGCTGACCCGGGCCATCCAGACCGCCAACATCGCGCTGGGGGAGGCGGGCCTGGCCTGGCTGCCGGTGCGGCGGTCGTGGCGGCTGAACGAGCGCCACTACGGTGCGCTGCAGGGCAAGGACAAGGCCCAGACCAGGAAGGAGTTCGGCGACGAGCAGTTCATGCTGTGGCGCCGNNTCCTACGACGTGCCGCCGCCGCCGATCGCCGACGACGACCCCCTGTCCCAGGTGGATGACCCCAGGTACGCGGTCCTGCCGCCCGCGGCCCGGCCCCGCACCGAATGCCTGAAGGACGTGCTGGAGCGCATGCTGCCGTACTGGTACGACGCCGTGGTGCCTGACCTCGGCGCCGGCGGGACGGTGCTGATCGTGGCGCACGGCAATTCGCTGCGCGCCCTGGTCAAGCACCTGGACGGGATCAGCGACGCGGCCATCGCCGAGCTGAACATCCCGACCGGCATCCCGCTCGTCTACGAACTTGACGACGCCTTCCGGCCGGTCGCGGCCGGCGGCAGGTACCTGGACCCGGCCGCCGCCGCCGAGGCCGCCGAGGCGGTCAAGAACCAGGGCCGCTGACCCGCTGAATCCTCCCGCCCTGGCTAGCCGGCCAGTTCAACATGGCCGGAAGCTGTCCGTTTTGTGAACAACGGGCGAATATCGCCCGGTGTTGCGCATCGCGCTGTTTTGCGCGGCGTCCCGCCGCGTACCATGAGATCTGTGAGTCTTCACTGGTCACGGCCCTGGCCTGCAGGAATGACCCCGCGCCTATGATGGAGATCGCGTGGCGATAAGAACCAGGCTTTCCGGCTCCCCCGCCACCAAGCGGGCCCGCGGGTCCCGCCTGCGGGCCGCGCAGCAGCCCGCCCGGCTGCCGCCGGGCATCGCGTCGGTGCTGTCCGTGCTTTCCTCCTCCGCCGTGGTCGTCGACAGCAACGACCGGGTGCTGCGGGCGAGCGCCGCGGCCCGGGCCTTCGGCCTGGTCAAGGGCGATCGCCTGATGGTCAGCGAACTGGCCGCGCTGGCCCGCCAGGTGCGCCGGGACGGGGAGATCCGGGAGGGCGAATTCGAGGTCCCGGTGCCGAGGTTCGGCGGCCGGACGACGAGCTTCGCGGTCCGGGTCGCGCCGCTCGGCGGGGCCGTGGGCGGCGGCGGGCTGGTGCTCGTGCTCGCCGAGGACCAGACCGAGAGCCGNNCTGGCGCTGCTCGCCGAGACGATCGAGGACGCCGCCGACGACGCCGAGGCGGTGCGCCGGTTCGCGGGCAAGATGCGGCAGGAAGCGCAGCGGCTGACCAACCTGGTGCAGGACCTGATCACGCTGTCCCGGATCCAGGCCGCCGAGCCGGTGCCCGATCCGCGCAGCGTCGACCTGGACGCGGTGGTGGCCGAGGCGGTGGACCGCTGCCGGATGAAGGCCAATGCCCGCGGTATCGCGCTGACCTCGGTCGGCAGCCGCGGCCTGTCCGTCCTCGGGGACGAGGA
>PMOU01000288.1:8084-8563 GCA_003161205.1 Actinomycetota bacterium
TTCTACCGGGTCGATCCGGCGCGGTCCCGCGCGACCGGCGGCACCGGCCTCGGCCTGGCCATCGTCAAGCACGTCATAGCCGCGCACAACGGCAGGGTCACGGTCCTCAGCGTCGAAGGCGCCGGCTCCACCTTTACCCTGTCCATCCCGCTGCGGAGCGAGCACGCCAGTACCGGCGCCGCTTGATCCCCCGAGACCGCCATAGCCAACAGCATCGGTAGTGCCCAGGAGGAACCCAAGTGACACGCGTGCTGGTCGTCGAGGACGAAGACTCGTTCAGTGACGCCATCTCATACCTGCTGCGCAAGGAGGGGTTCGAGGTCGCCGTCTGCTCGACGGGCCCCGACGCCCTCGACACGTTCGACCGGACCGGCGCCGACCTGGTCCTGCTCGACCTGATGCTGCCGGGCCTGCCGGGCAGCGAGGTGTGCCGGTCGCTGCGGGACAAGTCCAACGTGCCGGTGATCATGCTGACCGCC
>PMOU01000288.1:8586-16535 GCA_003161205.1 Actinomycetota bacterium
CGGATGGACGTGGACCGGCACGTGGTCACCGTCCGCGGCGGCAACGTGCAGCTGCCGCTGAAGGAGTTCGAGCTGCTTCAGGTGCTGCTGCGCAACGCGGACCGGGTGCTGACCCGGATGCAGCTCATCGACCGCGTGTGGGGCGCCGATTACGTGGGCGACACCAAGACGCTGGACGTGCACATCAAGCGGCTGCGAGCGAAAATCGAGGTCGATCCCGCTAGCCCGCGGCACATCGTGACCGTGCGCGGGCTGGGATACAAGTTCGAGTCGGCGGCCTGAGATACCACTGTCCGTTCGGAAAATAAAAAGATCTTCCGGCCGAACGGTCGTGCCCCCTGCCTCAGGTACCTGAGGACGTGGGTGACGGGCTGCCCGCCGGGTTGGCGGACGCTCCCGGCGAGGCTGACCCGGACGCGGACGGCGAGACCGCCGACGTCGCGCTCGACGTGGGCGTGACGCTGGCCGTGGGCGACGGTTTGGCGGGCGCGGAGTAGGTCGTGAAGGCGTAGGCCCGCGGCTCGACCGGCACTTGCAGCGACACCGCGCCCACGCCGGAGAAGTCGAAGACCAGCTGGATGGTCTCGCCGCCGACCAGCGGCTTGGTCAGTCCGGTGAGCACGAGCTGCGGCGCGGGACCGTCCAGGTCCACGAGGGACTGGGAGGGCAGGTCGACCGTCCCGCCGGTGACCTTCACCGAACTCGCGGTGCCGGGCGCGCTGACCGACAGGAGCTTGTCGCCGTTCTGCGCCTGGAGCGCGAGGAAAATCCCTGCCCGCCCGCCCGCGGGCAGCGTGGCGTTCAGCGCGGGTCCCAGCACGAAGGCGTTGTCGATCGTGATGCCGTCGGTGACGGAGCTCACCCCGACCGATGCCGGGTGGAATTCGAGTGTGGGCGCGTTAAGGCCGGCCTCGCAGCCAGCCAGCGCCGGGACCAGCATGGCTATGGCGCCGAAAAGCAGGCGGCGGTTCCAGCGCGTCACCTTAACGGCCTCCTCGATTTACTCCCGTCGGGACGGAAGAAATCGTAGCGGTCTCGCTATCGCGCGTTGACGGGGGGTCTTTCGGTCTCAGGGGGTGCCGGCACGGGAGCCGTGCCCGGACGGGCCGGGCGAGGTCGCCGATCCTGAAGACGACGCGTTCGCCGACGCCGTCGCGTTCGCCGCAGACGATGCCGCGGACGCTGACGGTCGTGCCGAAGACGACGCCGACGAGGCGGCCGGGTGGCTGGCCAGGCCGGTGGCTGAGGCCTGCGCCGTGGCTGTCCGCCCCGTGGCTGTCCGCCCCGTGGTTGCCTGCCCGTTGGTTGCCCGCCCCGTGGTTGCCTGCCCCGTGGTTGCCGCTGTGGTGGCCGGGTGGGTGCGCATGCCGGGCGCGGTCGTGGGGCTGAAGGTGGCGACCGAGAGCATCGCGCCCGCGACCAGGCAGACGGCGAGAATGCTGGCCAGGACCGGAAGGACCGTCCCGTGCCCGCCGAGGGGCCCCGCTAGCCGCCGCAGCCGGCTGCGGCGACGCTGCGCGCGCTGCTCCCGGTGGTAGGCCAGCACGTCGCGGTCGAGTTCACGAGCGTCATCCGGGATCTGGATGTCGAGCGGAGACTCGTCCCATCCCGCCCCGCCACCAGGATTCACCGTCACCTCCGCCGCGATTCCGACCTTTACTACCCAGTATGGGCCCCAAGGGGGGAATGGGGGGACTGGTCCCCCCATGCGGGGGCTCCGGGGGCCGTCCCCCGGGCTAGCACTGTAGACTAGGGGAAACGTCTTAAGCCATCGAGTGGCGGCGCTGGCCGTGGCGCGGCCAGCTGAGTTGTATGGCCCGGTCCAGTGACTATGGCACTGACCTGCACACATATCGCAATGGGCATTTTATCGACACCGCTCGACGTGGTAAGATGGCCTTCAGCGGAAGGGGTACTTGCCACATGTCTTTCAANNCTGGTCCTCAAGGTCGACAAGGGTGACCTGACCGTACGCGTTCCCGCGGACAATGCCGAGCTGGTAGGCGTTAGGGATGTCGTAGGCGCCGAAGGGCTTGAGCGGGTTTTCGAGGTGCTCCGCGCGCCGCATACCGAAGAGCCGACCAACTGGTCCAGGCGCTACAAGGCCAACCTGGAGAAGCTCGCCTCTGGTGACGTGAACAAGGTCGCCGAGGTGGTCAGGGACCTGTGGCGCCGGGACAAGGAACGCGGTCTGTCCGCGGGCGAGAAGCGCATGCTCGCGAAGGCCCGGCAGATCCTGGTGAGTGAGCTGGCGCTGGCCGAGAAGACCAACGAGGACAAGGCCGAGGCGCTGCTCGATGAGGTTCTGGCGACCTGAGTCCCGCCGTCCCGAGCTGGGTCGACCCGATGTCTGCCAACCCGAACTCTGCCAACTCGATCGGGCCCTGAGCCGTGGTTAGACTGAGCTGTGCCTGATCTGGCGCCCGTGACGCCGGCCCCTTTCCGGGTTCCCCGGGTAGGGGTCGGTGTCGACGTGCATCCGCTGACCGCCGGGCGTGAGCTGTATCTCGCGGGCCTGCTCTGGCCGGGGGAAGCGGGCCTCGAAGGTCATTCAGACGGAGACGTGGCGGCGCACGCCGCTTGCACCGCGTTGCTGTCGGCGGCCGGGCTCGGCGACCTGGGCGAGAACTTCGGCACCGCCCGCCCCGAGTGGGCGGGCGCGTCCGGGATTTCCCTGCTGCGCGAGACGTTCCGGCTGATCACGCAGGCGGGGTTCGTCATCGGCAACGTCGTGGTTCAAGTGATCGGGAACCGGCCGCGGGTCGCGCCGCGCCGGGCCGAGGCCGAGAAAGTCATGGCCGAGGCGCTGTCCGGCGCTTCGGTCACCGTGGCCGCCACCACCACCGACGGACTGGGCCTGACCGGACGCGGCGAGGGCATCGCCGCGATCGCCACCGCGCTGCTGCTGCCCGCGGATTGATCGCGGGCCTGGTGCTGCCCCGCCGGGCAATTGGCTGTATCCCGTAGCCTGGCAGGGTGACGTTGCACCTTCATGACACCGCCGCACGGGCGGTGCGCGAGTTCACGCCGATCGCCCCGGGGCGGGCGTCGGTGTACCTGTGCGGCGCCACCGTGCAGGCGCCTCCGCACATCGGCCACCTCAGGTCGGCGGTGTGCTTCGATATCTTGATCCGCTGGCTTGAGGCCAGCGGATACCAGGTGACCTTCTGCCGCAACGTCACCGACGTGGAGGACAAGATCCTGCGCACCGCGCAGCGGGAGGGCGTCCCGCCGTGGATTGTCGCCGAGCGCAACCAGCGCGCGTTCACCTGGGCCTACGACGCGGTCGGGTGCCGGCCGCCGGATATCGAGCCGCGGGCCACCGGGCACATCCCGGAGATGATCGAGCTGATCCGCCGGCTGATCGAGCGCGAGCACGCTTATCCGGCCGACGGCGACGTGTATTACGACGTGCGCTCCTTTGCTGCCTACGGCGCGCTCTCCGGTCAGCGGCCGGATCAGATGCGGCCCGCCGAGGACTCAGACGAAAGCGGCGCCAAGCGCGACCCGAGTGATTTCACGCTGTGGAAAGCCGCGAAACCGGGCGAGCCCTACTGGGAAACCCCGTGGGGTCCCGGCCGGCCCGGCTGGCACCTGGAATGCTCAGCGATGTCCACCAAATATCTCGGGCCGTCCTTCGACATTCACTGCGGCGGAATGGACCTGATCTTCCCGCACCACGAGAACGAGATCGCCCAGTCGGTCGCGGCCGGCGACGGTTTCGCGCGTTACTGGCTGCACAACGGCCTGCTCGGGCTGGCCGGGGAGAAAATGAGCAAGTCCGGGGGGAACTCGCTCCTGGTCACCGACGTGCTGAGCCGGGTGCGGCCCGCCGAACTGCGTTACTACCTGGTCCAGGCGCACTACCGGTCGCTGCTTGAGTTCTCCGAGGACGCGCTGGACGAGGCGGCCGCCGCGTACCAGCGGATCGAGCGTTTCGTCATGCGGGCCAGCGAGGCGCTCGGCCGCCTCGGTATCGACTATGACTCCGGCTCTGGTTCCGGTGACGCCGGCGCCGGGCCGGGCGGGACGAGTCAGGTGGGCCGGGCGGCGCGGGCGGACGACGAGCCGGCCGTCCTGCCGGTGTCGTTCCGGTCAGCCATGGACGAGGACCTCGGCGTGCCGTCCGCCCTGGCGGCCGTGCACGCGTGTGTCCGGGACGGCAACCAGGCGCTGGCCGCCTCCGACAAGGCCGGCGCCCGCGCCAGCCTGGTCGGGCTCAGGGCCATGCTGGGGGTGCTCGGTCTCGATCCGCTCGCCGCGCCCTGGGCCGGGGCCCAGGGCGGCTCTGGCGACCGGATGCGCCAGGTGGTCGGGGCGCTGGTCAAACTGACCCTGCAACAGCGGGATGCGGCGCGGGCCCGCCGTGACTACGCGACCTCGGACGCGATAAGAGACGGCCTTGAGGAGATCGGCGTCATCGTCGAGGACACTCCCGAAGGCCCACGATGGGAGCTGAAACGTTGAGCGGAACAGGTGGAGCCCGGCCGCGGCGTACCGGAGCCGGCCGCGCCGGAGCTGGAGCCGCCCGCGCCGGAGCAGGCCGTACCAAGTCGGGCAAGCCGCGCCCGGGAACCGGCGGCAAGGGCAGGCGGGCGCTCGAGGGCAGGGGCCCGACCCCGCCCGCGGCCATGCGGCCGGGGCATCCCGCGCAGCGGCGCACATCCGGCGCGGCTCCCGGCGACGGCCCTGGCCCCCGTCGCCAGGATGACGGCCCCGGCTCCTCGTTCGAGTCCCCCGGCCGTGCTGCGTCCCCGGAGCGTTCCGCGTCTCCCGGGCGTTNNTGCTGGGTCCCCTGGGCGTGCTGCCCCTTCTGGCCGCGCTGCGTCCCCGGGGCGTGCCGGGGCTCCGGGGTCCTTCGGGCCTGCGGGGCCCGCTAGGTCTCCGGGATCCTTCAGGTCTCCGGGTTCCGCGGGTGCTTCCGGTTCCGCGGGTGCTTCGGGACGCGCGCCGCGGGGAGCCGGGGACTCCGCGGAGTTCGTGGCCGGGCGCAACTCGGTCGTCGAGTCGCTCCGGGCTGGCGTGCCCTCGGCGGTCCTGTACGTCGGGGCTCACACGCAGCACGACGACCGGATCAGCGAGGCCATCCAGCTGGCCGCCGACCGCAAGGTGGTGGTCCTGGAGGCCGGTCCGGCTGAACTGGACCGGCTCACCGGTGGCGCGCTGCACCAGGGCCTGGCCTTGCGGGTGCGCCCCTATAATTACGCGCATCCCGACGACCTGCTGGCCCGGGCCGCGGACGCGGGGGAACTGCCGCTGATCGCCGCCCTGGATGGCATCACCGACCCGCGCAACCTCGGTGCCATCGCGCGTTCGGCCGTGGCGTTCGGCGCGCATGGGCTGGTCGTTCCCGGTCGCCGCGGCGCCGGTGTCACGGCGGGCGCGTGGAAGGCGTCGGCCGGGGCGCTGGCCCGCGTGCCGGTGGCCCGTGCGGTCAACCTGGCCCGGGCGCTGCAGTCCTACCAGGAGGCAGGAATCTTCCTGGCGGGCCTGGACGCCGCCGGGACCACCGATATCCGCGATCTGGAGCTGGCCAGCGCCCCGCTGGCCCTGGTGATCGGATCGGAAGGCAATGGCCTGTCCAGGATCGTCGCGCAGGCCTGCGACGTGCTGGTCCGGATCCCGGTCGCGGCCCGCACCGAGTCACTGAACGCGGGTGTAGCCGCCGGCATCGCGCTGTACGAGGTGGCTGCGGTCCGATCCCGGCTCTGATAACGCGCGCCCGCGCCCTCCTCGTCCTGGCCGCGTCGGCCCGCGCAAGCCGCCAAGGCCCGTAGGCATTCCCGCCGCCCGGCCACCCTGGGTGTGACATGCGCGGATAAGGAAGTCCTTCATGACCTGTAGCCCGCCGGGTCCGCCACCGGTTACGATGCCGGAGCTTGGGGCGGAGCGGGGATCCGGCCCATGCGGACCGAGGGAGTTCCAGTGGATGGCAGCGACGAATGGAGAACGACCTTCCGGCCCGACATCCCGAGTTCGGCGCGAATCTACGATTACCTGCTTGGCGGCAAGGATAACTACCAGGCCGACAGGAGGGCCGCCGAGATAATCGTCAGCCGGCTGCCGAACGCGCGGCAGGCGGTCCAGCGGAACCGGGGGTTCCTGCGCCGGGTGGTCAGGTACCTGGTCGCCGAGGCGGGCATTCGGCAGATCATCGACATCGGCGCCGGGTTGCCGACAGCATGCAACACCCACGAGGTGGCGTTCGAGGCTTGCCCGGACGCCCGGGTCGTCTATGTCGACCATGACCCGGTGGTGCTCGCCCACGCACGGAACATGCTGCACGCCGTCCCCGGCACGGCCGTCATTGACCAGGACCTGCACTCGCCAGAAGCCATCCTCGCCGATCCCGAGCTGACGGCCCTCATCGACTTCAGCCAGCCCGTGGCCTTCCTGCTCCTTTCCGTCCTGCACTTCGTCGGCGAGGAAGCCGATCCGGCCGGCCTCATCGCGCGGCTGCACGGCCCGTTTCCCTCAGGTAGCCATGTCGCGATATCGCACCTCACGCCGGACGCGATTGCGGAGGTAAGGGACGCCGCGAAGGTTTTCGACCGGGCGACGGAGCAGGCGCACGTCCGCACCCGCACCGAAATCGCCAAACTCGTCGTCGGTTTGGATATGGTCGAACCTGGCATGGTGTGGACGCCGCAATGGCGGCCGGAGTCTGGCGTCCCGGTGCCGCCGAATGCCAGGGAGTCGTACTACTACGCAGTGGCCGCCCGGAAGCCATGATTGGTGGCCCGGATCGGCTACCATGCTCGGAGTCTCCCCGCCGGTGTAGCTCAGTTGGCAGAGCAGCCGTCTTGTAAACGGCAGGTCAGCGGTTCGATCCCGCTCACCGGCTCCAGGTCAGAGGGGGTAAGGGCCCTCTCGGACCACCTTCCGTGGGACGAGTCGTGGGACGAGTCGTGGGACGAATGTCGGTCCTCGGCGTTATTCTCATGTCATGCCTAGGGCAGTAAAGGGTTACATAGAGCAACTGCCGAGTGGGTCGTTCCGCGTCACCGTCTACGTCGGGACCGATCCGCTCACCGGGCGTGCCATCCGCCTCAAGGCCACGGCCAAGACGGAGCAGCAGGCTCGCATTGAGCTCGGCAGGCTACTGAAGGATGCCTCTGAGGGCCTCACCCCGGAGTCCGCCGCGACCGTCGCGACGCTCCTGGAGGAGTACGCGCTGATCGCTCCGTGGGACGTGTCCACGCGGCAGACCAACGAGGGTTTCATCCGCCGCACCATAAAGCCCGCTCTGGGGCATATCGAGGTGCGGAAGGTCCGCGGCCCCATCCTCGACCAGCTGTACGCCCGGCTGAAGCGCTGCGGCGACCTGTCCTGCACCGGCAGGCCGTTCATCGAGCACCGCAACATCCCGGCCCTGGTGATTAAAGCTCGCGATCGCCGGCCTCCCAGCAGGTCGCCGATATGCTCGCTGAGGCCATCCAGTCCGGCCGCCTCGCCCCCGGCGATGAGCTGCCGTCGATCGCCGAACTGGGCTCCTCGCAGGGCATCGGTACTGGCGTCATCAGGGCAGCTCTAGAAGCGCTGGCCGCCGACGGCCTGATCCTGGTGCGGCACGGCCGCAACGCGGTCATCGCCGGAGAGCCCGTCAGTGATCCGCGCCCGGTCCGCCGACGTCCTGGTCCCGGCCACGACTGCCAACGGGCCGGGTGCCGCCCGCACATCTGCCACCCGATGAGGGCCAGTACGATCCGCGGTATCCACAGCATCCTGTCCGGCGCGTTCGCGGCCGCGCAGCGGTGGGAGTGGACCGAGCGGAACCCCGCTGCGTCAGCCAAGCCGCCCACCACCACCCGCAAGTCCATCGCGGCCACCTCACCGGAAGACGTGGCTATGGTAATCGCCCAGGCCCGCGCGCACAGCGCCGCCCTGGGCTTGTACCTGTGGCTGGTCGTCATCACCGGCGTGCGTCGCGGCGAGCTATGCGGCCTGCA
>PMOU01000518.1 GCA_003161205.1 Actinomycetota bacterium
CGGCTGCACGACACGGCCACCGGGGAACTGGTCCTTGCTTCGGCAGGTCCGGTGGCCACCTTGTATGCCTGCGGCATCACTCCCTATGACGCGACGCACATCGGGCACGCCGCGACCTACACCGCCTGGGACCTGCTCGTGCGGGCCTGGCTTGACGCGGCCCCAGAAGCGCCGAACGCCCCAGAAGCCCCGGACGCTCCGCAGACCCAGTCGGCCCCAGCCCGGTTCACCGTCGTCTACGTGCAGAACGTGACCGATGTCGATGATCCGCTGCTCGAGCGGGCCAACCGGGACGGCGAAGACTGGCGTGACCTGGCCCGGCGCGAAATTCAGCTGTATCGCGACGACATGGAGGCGCTGCGCGTCCTGCCGCCCACGCACCTGATCGGGGCGGTCGAGGCCCTGCCGGTCATCGAGCGGTTCAGCGCCCGCCTGGCGGACCGGGGCGCCCTGTATGACGTCGACGAGGACGTGTACTTCGCGAGGGCGGCGGACGCGCGGTTCGGCCTGCTGTCCGGGCCCGGCACGGTCTCCGGATTCGACCCGGCGGAGATGGCCGTCCTGGCCGCGCAGCGCGGCGGCGATCCGGGACGGCCAGGGAAGAAGGATCCGCTGGATTGCCTGGTCTGGCGGGCCGAACGGCCCGGCGAGCCGGCCTGGGAGTCACCGTTTGGCCTCGGCCGGCCCGGCTGGCACGTGGAGTGCGCCGCGATCGCCACCGAATACCTGGGGCCGGTCTTCGACGTCCAGGCGGGCGGCTCTGACCTGGTTTTCCCGCACCACGAGATGAGCGCGTCGCACGCCCGGGTCGCGCTGGCTCCGGCCACCGACGCGTTCGCGCGGGTGTACGCCCACGCCGGGATGGTCAGCTACCAGGGCAAGAAGATGTCCAAGTCGCTGGGGAACCTGGTGTTCGTGAGCACGCTCCTGGCCGATGGCGTGGATCCCATGGCGCTGCGGATGGCCTTGCTGACGCACCACTACCGTTCGGACTGGGAGTGGACCGACGCCGTTCTCGGCGATGCCCAGGCCCGCCTGGCCCGCTGGCGCGCCGCGTTGGCCCGGGCCCAGGCGGTGGTTCGCGATGCGGCCGCCGGACCGGACCTCCGTTCAGCCGAGGCCGAGTTCGGTCTGCCCGAGGCCGAGTTCGGCTCGCCGGAGGCCGAGTTCGGGCCGCCCGGCGCGGGTCCGGCTAGCCTGGCCGGCGAGGTACTGGCCGGTGTGCGGGCGCGCCTTCGCGACGACCTTGATGCGCCCGGTGCGCTCGTCATCGTCGATCGCTGGGCCGATTCGCTGCTGGCCAAGGGGCCCAGGATCACCTCCATCGACGCCTCCGGGGCCAGGCTCGTCCAACAGGCCGTCGACGCCCTCCTCGGCATCCGCCTGTAACTACGGTCAGCACGAAGCCCAGACTTTGCGGAAAGCCGTTCCACCGATCGCTGGCGACGGTATGCGTGCAGCCGTACATCGTCAATGGCTCGCCGCCGAAACCTGTGGATAACCTGGGTTATCCACAGGCGGAAATTTCCCCCAGCGCAGGCTTCCCCGAAGCGACACGCTCGACGGCATGGCACAAACTTGCACTACGGGTGACGAAGCCCCGCAAAACACGCAGAACTTCCGTAACTCACAGCTCGGCCAGGCCGAGCCTGCCCAGCCGCCGGACCCCGACCCCATCCGGGTCGCCTCGCCCGCCGCGCTGCTCGCCGCGGTCCCGCACCTGCTCGGCTTCAGGCCAGAGGCCAGCCTCGTGGTGATCGGGACCGAGCCGCCGCGCAGCAGCGTCAAGGTCACGCTCCGGTATGACCTGCCTAATCCGCCGGGGGCGGGTGTGGCCGCGGATATGGCGGCACACGCCGTCGGCGTCCTGGGTTCCCAGCAGCTAACCTCGGCGGTGGCCGTCGCATACGGCCCGGAAGCCCTGGCCGGCCTGGTCGCGGATGCGTTCCGGGATGCGGCCCGGGAGGCCGGCCTCGAACTGCGGGAATTCCTCCGGGTGCAGGACGGTCGCTACTGGTCCTATGTATGCCGTGATGAGGCATGCTGCCCGGCCGCGGGCGTGCCTTTCGACGCCAGCGCGGATTCCGGGTTGGCCCACGAGCGGGTGCTGCCCGACCGCGCCGCCGTGGCGGCCCGCGTCGCCCCGCTCGGCGGTATCGCCGCGGAGTCCATGCGCCAGGCCACCCGCCGGGCGGAGCGGCACGTCACCCAGTCGCTCGCCCGGGCCCGCAAGTCCGGCCGCCTTGGCGCTGTGCGTCATCTGATCGCCTCCGAAGGGCTGGCCACGGCTAGTGCCATGATCACCGCCTACCGGGCCGGCGGCCGGTTCACCACCGACTATGAGCTTGCCAGGATGACGGTGGCGCTGCGGGACCTGCGGGTCAGAGACGACGCGTGGGCCCGGATGGATCCGGCCTTCCGGGACGCCCACCGCCGGCTGTGGACCGATGTGGCCCGCCGCGCGCAGCCCGGCTACGTGGCCGCGCCCGCAGCCTTGCTGGGCTTCGTGGCCTGGCAATGCGGCGACGGGGCCCTCGCGAACGTCGCGCTCGACCGGGCTCTCGCCGATGATCCCCGGTACTCGATGGCCCTGCTGCTCCGGCAGGTCATCACCGCGGGCGCGCCGCCGTCTATGGCCAGGCTGCCGATGACCCCGGAGGAAGTCGCCGCCAGCTACGACGACGCCCTGGCCGATGCCGACGATGACCACGAAATGGACCTAGATGTCCGCGAAACGGACTCGGCGGACGAACCGTGAGGTCAGGACGCTGAGGCCGCGGAGGAACCTGCGTTCTCCGGTACACTGCCTGAGGCGTTCGTCCAGCTCAGCCTGTATCGTGCCGTTTTGTCCGTTCTCCGCTGTTGCCATCCTGGGCGACGGCTCCTAACCGGGAGGAAAGTCCGCATGACTGCCGAAGCGCATGAGGCCGCGGTGGCCGGGCTTCGTGACGCATACGCGGCCTGGCCGCCGGGGGCGCCCGTGCGGCTGGCTAAGCGCACGTCCAACCTGTTCAGGTTCCGTGACCCGGATCCCGGGGACACCAGGGCGGCCGCACGGGACGGCCTGGACGTTTCCGCGTTCGGCCACGTCCTGTGGGTTGATCCCGTCAGCAGGACCGCGCGCGTCGGCGGCATGACCACCTATGAAGACCTGTGCGACGCGACGCTCAAGGACCATCTGATGCCGCTGGTCGTGCCCCAGCTCAAGACGATCACCCTCGGCGGTGCCGTCACCGGGCTGGGCATCGAGTCCACCTCGCTGCGTAGCGGCATGCCGCATGAGTCGGTGACCGAGCTGGAGATCCTGACCGGCGACGGCCGCGTGGTCCGGGCGACCGGGACCAACGAGTATGCGGACCTGTTCCGCGGCTTCCCGAATTCCTACGGGACGCTGGGCTACAGCCTTTCGCTGACGATCGAACTCGAGCCGGTACAGCCCTTCGTGCACATTCGCCACTTCCCGTTCGGCAGCGCGGAAGCGTGCATGGGTGCGGTCGGCCAGATCGCCGCGGAGGGGAGCTATCGCGGCCACCGGGCGGACTTCGTCGACGGGACCGCGTTCGGGCCCGATGAGCTTTTCCTCACGGTCGGGGCCTTCAGCGATGTCGCACCCTGGCGCAGCGATTACACCGGTCAGAAGATCTACTACGAATCGATCAGGCGCGACAAGGAGGACTTCCTCACTATCCGGGACTACCTGTGGCGGTGGGATACCGACTGGTTCTGGTGCTCGCGGCCCTTCGGCGTGCAGAAGCCGGCGATCAGGCGGCTGTGGCCACGGCGCTACCGGCGCAGCGATGTGTACCGCAAGCTGGTCGCCTTCGACCGGCGCTACGGCCTCAGCGACACCCTGAACGCGCGCCGGCAACTCCCGCCCCACGAGGCGGTGATCCAGGACGTCGAGATCCCGGTCGAACGCGGTGCCGAGTTCCTGCGATTTTTCCACCGAAATGTGGGGATGAGTCCGGTGTGGATGTGCCCGCTGCGGCTTCGTGGTGAGCGTGTCTGGCCGTTGTATCCGCTGGAGCCTGGTGAGGTGTACGTGAATTTCGGGTTCTGGGGAACCGTCCCGCTGCCGGCGGGTATCGGGGGTCAGACGGACGGTTACTACAACCGCCTCGTCGAGGACGAAGTGACACGGCTAGACGGGCACAAGTCGCTGTACTCGACGTCGTTCTATGCCGAGGAGGAGTTCTACCGGCTTTACAACGGCGAGGCCTACCGTGCCCTCAAGCGCGCTTATGACGGCGAGGGGCGGCTGCGCGGCCTGTATGAGAAGTGCGTCACGGGACGCTGAGTTACCCCATGATCGGAAAGGAACGCTGAGGATGGCACTGGCGCAAGTCTTCGAGGAGTTCGTGGGGCCCGATGCCCCGCTGGAGTTCACGGCCTATGACGGCAGCCACGCCGGCGCGCCCGGATCTCCGGTGAAGATGACGGTCCGCTCGCCGGTGGCGGTGGCCCACCTGGCCCAGGCGCCGGGCGCCCTCGGGCTGGCCCGGGCCTACGTGTCCGGGCACCTCGACGTCGACGGGGACATGTACGAGGCTCTGGCCCGGATGACCAAGGCCCAGAACATCAGCATGACGGTGGCCGAGAAGCTGCGCCTCCTGCAGGCCCTCGGCGGTCCGAAGCTGCTGCTGAACCGGCTGCCGCCGCCGCCCCAGGAGGTCAGGCTGAGCCGTCGCTGGCGGGTCGGCCGACTGCACTCCAAGAGCCGCGACGCCACCGCGATCTCGCACCATTACGACGTGTCCAACCGGTTCTACGAGTGGGTGCTCGGCCCGAC
>PMOU01000539.1 GCA_003161205.1 Actinomycetota bacterium
ACAGCCTGGTCCAGGCCTCCATCAACCCGGGCTTCTCGCAGGTCACCGACGTTCTCGGGGTGACCGAGGGGCGCCCGAAGGCGCCCTTCGAGTACACCAACACCTGGGGTGACTGCCTGACCATCCTGCTGCCGTGGCTCCTGGTGGCGTGGTGGTCTTTCGGCACCAGGAAGCAGCGCCGGTGGGTGCTGATCACGGCGGCCGCCGCCTTGATCCCGCTGGTCTACTCGCTGAACCGGGGGGTCTGGGTCGGCGTCGCGCTGACCGCGGTCTACCTCGCGGTACGGCTGGCGGCGAGAGGCAAGGTCGCCATGCTCGCCCTGGTCTGCGCGGGCCTGGCGGTGGTCGGGGTGGCGGTCCTCGCGACGCCGCTGCAGGGCCTGATCACCTCGCGGCTGCACCATGAGCAGAGCAATTCCATCCGCGCGTCGCTGTCGGCCACCGCCATCCAGGACGCGAACGCGGCGCCGGTCATCGGGTACGGGGACACCCGGCACCAGCAGGGCAGCGCAAGCTCGATCGCGGTCGGGCCGACATCGGACTGCCCGGAATGCGGCCAGTACCCGGTCGGCAGCAACGGTCAGCTGTACCTGCTGCTGGTCTGCACCGGCTGGGTGGGGACCGCCCTGTTCCTCGGCTTCTTCGGGTACCTGGGCTGGCGCTACCGCCGGGACAAGACGCCGTACGGCATGGCAGGCATCCTGGTTATCGGGCTGTCGTTCCTCTACATGTTCGCGTACGTGTCGGTGACCGCGCCGCTTGAATTCACCATGATCGCCGTGGCTCTGCTCTGGCGCAACGATCAGTGGCTGCGCCGCCCGGACCGCCCGGAGGACCCCGCGGATGCGTCGGAGCGCGTGATGACCCGCATGTCTGGGCGCCCAGGGTCACGCCGCGCTGATCTCCTGCCCGGACCGCGCCGGGTGAATCTCGCCACCGGCCCACGCCGGGCGGACCTCCGGGCCAGGCGGCCGTGACGCAGTCGGTGAGCCGCTCCGCGACGGCCGTCCCGGCGGGACGCCCGCAGCCGGACGGGCGGCTGGCCGAGGTGGCCAGAGGGGGCCTGCTCAACCTGGTCGGGGCCGCCGTGGCCGGCTTCGGCACCGTCGCGCTGACGCTGGTTATCACCAGAAGCTTCAGCGAGGCCGCCGCTGGCGCCTTCTTCACCGCCATGTCACTGTTCCTCATCATCGAGGCGGTGGCCAGTCTCGGGGCCGCGACAGGGACCGTGTACTTCATCGCCCGGCTCCGCTCCCTCGGTCAGCAGCATCGCATCCCGGAGGTGATGCGCAGCGCGACCCGGCCGGTGGCCGTCGTCTCGGTGGCCGCCGCGGTGGCCCTCGTGCTGCTCGCCACTCCGGTAGCGCGCCTGCTGGTCCACGGCCAGCTCGGCCACGCGGGGGCCCGCCCCGCGGAGGTGGCAGCGGAACTGCGGGCGCTCGCGGTCGCGTTGCCGTTCGCGGCGATGCTCGACACTGTTCTCGGCGCCAGCCGCGGCTACCGCGCTATGGGCCCGACGGTCGTCGTGGACCGGATCAGCCGTCCGATCCTGCAGCTGGCGGGCATCGGCGCGGCCGCCGCCACCGGAAGCGCCGCGCTGCTCGCGCCCCTGTGGGCGCTCCCGTACGTGCCCGCCGCGTGCGCCGTCTGGCTATGGTTTCGCCGCATCAAGCGCCGACCTGGACCGGCCATCACGCCGACCGTCCCCGCGCCGACCCTCCCCGCAACGACCGCCGCGACAGCGGTCGCGGCCCCGCTCGCCCGCCGGGCGCCGCGCCATGCTGCTTCACCGCAGGGCCTGCGGTTCTGGCGTTTCACCGGGCCGCGAGGCCTGGCCGCGCTCGCGCAGATCACCATCCAGCGCATCGACATCGTCCTGGTGGCCATCATGCGCGGCCCCGTAGAAGCGGCGATCTACACCGCCGCGACCCGGTTCCTGGTGGCCGGGCAGTTCAGCAACGTGGCCATCATGATGGCCACCCAGCCTCGATTCACCGAAATGTTCGCCCGGGGCGACCGCCCGGCTGCCAATCGCGTCTACCAGGCCACGACAGCATGGCTTATTCTGCTGACCTGGCCGATGTACCTGCTCGCGGTGATATTCGGGCCTGAGATTCTCACAGTGTTCGGCCGCTCCTACCGGGAGGGTGCCTCCGTCATGGTGATACTCGGCCTGACGATGCTCCTCCAGACTGCGTGCGGGCAGGTGGACATGGTCCTGGTGACCGCGGGCCGCAGTAGCTGGAGCCTTGCCAATGGGCTGCTCGCCGTCGGGCTCAACGTCGGTCTGGACGTGCTGCTGATACCCCGGTACGGAATCACGGGCGCGGCGATCGGCTGGTCCGCCGCGATCGCTGTCGCCAATCTCATGCCGCTCGCCCAGCTGGCTATGACCGTGCGACTGAACCCATTCGGGCGCGGCACCTACATCGCCGCGCTGTTGTCTGCTCTTTCCTTCGGCGCTCTGCCAGTGGCGGCGCGCGGGCTGCTCGGCCACGGCGCCATTCCCTCGCTGGCCGCCATCGCCTGCGGCTGTGCCGTCATGACCGTAGGCCTGTATCGCTTTCGCGCTGACCTGCATCTGGCGGCCATGCCGGGCGCCGCACAGCTCGCTGGCGCCGCGCGCCGACGTAAACAAGCAGTTGGCCGAGAAACCGGCTAAAAAATGCAGAATTAACAAACAACACCGTACGTAATAGTTAACACCTGTATACAATATTCGACATTAAGGGAAGGGGGATTTCGTGCTCAAGGCGCTTGTGGTCATGCTGTGGCCCGGGGGGATAGCCGTAATTCTGGCGGTGACAGCGCTTGTCGCGAAGCGGTCGGGCCGGAGTTCTCCCCCGGCCACCGCCCCGATGAATGGGCACCATGGCGGCGATCTGCTGGTTGGTGTGCGGGCCGCGCGGTCGTCGATCATTGGAATGCTGCTTATCCTGGTCGTGGGGGTTGTGGCCGTCTACGCGCTTACTTCGGTGCTTGGTGTGCTGATCGTGCACACGGGGCCGAGCATCGACAAGCCCATCTATTACTGGATGATTCACCACCGGGTCCAGTTCTGGAAGTCGGCTATGGATCGCGTGACTAAGGTCGGCAATACCTGGACCACCTGGGGCGCGGCCGTGGCCGCGGCGGTCTGCCTGGCGGCTTTCTACCGCAGCCACAAATGGCTTCCTCCGGTGGCGCTCGGCGCGGCCATTTTCATCGATCATTACCTGACGCTAGCGCTGCGGCATACCTTTCACCGCATTGGTCCCCCGGACAGCCCGCTGGGCACGTTTCCCTCGGGCGGCTGCGATCGCATCTTTGTCTTCTACGGGCTCATCGCCTATCTCATCTGGCGTGAGGTCAGCGGGAGCAGGCGAGCGGCGATCTGGTCGGCCGGGGCGATCGCCGCGCTGGGCTTCAGCGAGGGGTACAGCCGTGGTTACCTGACGCTGCACTGGTTCACCGACATCATCAGCGGGATTATCTACGGCTGCCTCATCCTGGCTGTCTTCATCGCCACTATCCGCGTGGTCGTCGGCCCCGCGCGGACACCAGCGATCGAGACGGTGCCCGGCGTTCCGGCTGTGATGTCCGGCCAGCAAGCTCCGCAGTGACCCCGCCCGATACGGCCGGGACTGAGTTCCCGGCCCATGCGCGGCCGGCTGTGCGGTCAGAAGACGCACCAGCGGTGTCTGCGGCCGGCCGGTCCAGCCTCAGCGACGTCTGCGCCGTGCTGTGGCCACCGCCGGCCAGCGCGTCACTCTCCCGCGGAAGGCCGGCCCGCGGGCGCGAACGGGACCTTCTCGTGCTGCCCTCCGCGCGAAGGCCGCGGCTGCTCGTGCCGTCCGGCCGGCGGGCAAGCGCCGCCGCCATCCGACGCTACGGCGAGCCCGGGTCCTT
>PMOU01000646.1 GCA_003161205.1 Actinomycetota bacterium
TCGCTCTTCTCGAAGACGCCGAACCCGGTGATGGCCACCTTGTCGCCACTCGCGACGGCCGACTGGATTGCCTCGAGCACCGCATTCACGGCTTCGGTCGCGGATTTCTTGTCCCCCAACCGTCCCGAGATCGCGTCAATCAGATCACGCTTGTTCATATTCACTCCTGAGCTTCCCCCACAGGTCGCGTGGGCTCCGGCTACTGGGATCGCGACCCCTGACCTGCCCGAAAGTAGGCGATCCAGCGCCGTTGCACAATAACCATGGCCACATTGGCCGGCGTGTCGACGAATATCACACCCCTGAGCATCCATAAGCTATACGCAAAGTACGCAAATGACGGCTATCTGCTGCTTTGCGTTTCCGCCCGTGGTCAGCGCCTTGAAATGACCGCCTGGCAGGCGCCCGAACCGCTGCCGCCGCTCCCCTAGCGCTGCTCCGGCGCCCCAACACCCCTTGCGCCGTACGCCGTAGGGCCGGTCACATGATTGGGTGTCACCAGCGCCCTGATAGGGGAGCTGGCGACACCCAATCTTCATCGGCCACCACCTGGCGAGGAGATTGGGGCAGGGCGGCGTGAAGCCGGTGGCCGCAGTTACTACAGGTTCGCGTGGGCAGTGACCTGAGGCGAGCACACATGATCGTGGACATTTAACCGTGTCTGGGCACAGTGGCGGTCCACGATAATGGCCAGTTGCGTCGGGCGCGGCCGGCTCGGGGGCAGGGGTGGCGGATGTTACGGCTGCGGTTGGGACCGCCGCAATGCCAACCGGTGCGTTAGCCGGGAGGCAAACGGGAGCCCCGCGAGCTGGGTGCGATCGGTGGGTGGGATGAGTGGGATTTATGGGTCAGGCGGTGACGGGGAGCCAGGAGGGGCGGGAGTGCTCGAAGGCGGTGATGTCGTCGACGTGGCGCAGGGTCAGGCCGATGTCGTCGAGGCCTTCCATCAGCCGCCAGCGGGTGTAGTCATCGATCTCGAACGGGGCCTTGATCCCGGCCGCTTCGGCCAGCACGAGGCGCTGGTCCAGGTCGACGACGACCTCCGTGGCCGGGTTCGCTTCGATGGCGTCCTGCAGCGCGCTCACCGTAGCCTCGGGCAGCGCGACCGGGAGCAGACCAGCCTTGGTCGAGTTCGTGCGGAAGATGTCGCCGAACCGGGGCGCGATCACGGCCCGGAAACCGTAGTCGGTCAGGGCCCAGACGGCATGCTCACGCGACGACCCGGTGCCGAAGTCGTTGCCCGCGACCAGGATCGTCGCGCCGTCGTACTGCGGCTGGTTGAGGACGAAGGACGGATCCTCGCGCCATGCGGCGAACAGGCCCTCGCCGAAGCCGGCGCGACTCACCCGCTTCAGGTACGAGGCCGGGATGATCTGGTCCGTGTCCACGTTGCTGCGCCGCAGCGGAACCGCGCGGCCGGTGTGGGTGGTAAAGGGTTCCACCGGAAGTCTCCTCTTCGGCGTAGTCGGTTACAGGTCGGCGGGCGCGGCGAGGTGGCCGGTCACAGCGGTGGCCACGGCGACCTCGGGCGATACCAGGTGGGTACGGCCGCCCTTGCCCTGGCGGCCNNCGACGGCGCGACCTTGCGGCCACTCAGCACCGCGGCGGCGGCACGTAGGTCTTCCATCCGGCCGTTGGTGCAGGAGCCGATGAACACCGTGTCCACGGCGATGTCACGCAGCGGAGTGCCCGCGGTCAGATCCATGTACTTCAGCGCGCGCTCGGCCGCGGTCCGGTCGCCGGGGTCGGTGAAAGAGGCGGGGTCGGGCACGGATGCGCCGAGCGGCAGCGCCTGGCCTGGGTTGGTACCCCAGGTCACGTACGGCGTCAGCGTGTCCGCGTCGATCGTGACCTCATGGTCGAACGTCGCATCGTCGTCGCCGGGCAGCGAGCGCCAGTAATCCACCGCGGCCTCCCAGTCCGCTCCGGTCGGCGCGTGCGGACGGCCCTTGAGGTAGGCGAACGTCACCTCGTCCGGCGCGACCAGGCCAGCTCGGGCGCCAGCCTCGATCGACATGTTGCAGACCGTCAGCCGGCCCTCCATCGACATCGCGCGAATCACCGGGCCGCGGTACTCGATCACGTAGCCCTGGCCACCGCCGGTGCCGATCTTGGCGATGATGGCCAGGATCAGGTCCTTGGGCAGCACCCCGTCCGGCAGCGTGCCGTTCACCGTCACGGCCATCGTCTTGGGGCGCTGCTGGGGCAGGGTCTGGGTGGCGAGCACGTGCTCGACCTCGCTCGTCCCGATGCCGAAAGCCAGCGCGCCGAGCGCGCCATGGGTGGAGGTGTGCGAGTCACCGCACACGATGGTCAGGCCAGGCTGGGTCAGCCCCAGCTGCGGTCCGATGACATGGACGATGCCCTGGTCGCCGTCACCCATCGGGTAATTCCGGAGGCCGAACTCGGCGCAGTTCTTGCGCAGCGCCTCGACCTGGGTGCGGGACACCGGGTCGGTGAATGGGCTGCCCGGACCATAGAGGGGGGTTGGGGAGGTGCGCAAGCTATTTGTGGAGGGCACGCCGGGACCGGTAATCCCGGTGGTGGGCACGTTGTGGTCCTCGGTAGCGATGGTCAGGTCCGGGCGCCGGACCTTGCGGTTAGCGGCGCGCAGCCCGTCGAAGGCTTGCGGGCTAGTGACTTCGTGTACGAGATGGAGGTCGATATAGAG
>PMOU01000356.1 GCA_003161205.1 Actinomycetota bacterium
ACGGTAGACCCCGGCAACCGCCCTCCGCTGGATGACATCCGCATCAGTCCCGAGCGCGCCGTCCACATACTCGACGGGGATTCCCCTCGCGACGGCGGGCATCGGCACGGAACCGGCAAACCCGGCAAGACCGAGTTCCCCGCTTCCTGGAACGACGAAAAGGTCATCAATACCATCCTTGATGTCGCGCGCAAGCCTGATGAGCCGCCGGTCCATCAGGATCGGAATGACTCCTGGCTTTGTATCGGCAGCCGTGACAACGTGGAGGTTTCAGTTGTGATCCTGCGGAGCGGCGAGATCGTGACGGGCTGGCCGGAAGAGGGCGGTCCCGGTGTGGTTCGTAACCCCAGAAGGGGGACATCATGACCGAAGACGAGATTATCGAGAAGGCTGAAGCACTCCCCGATCGGTTCGCGGACCGCCTAACTGAGAGCGCCCTGTGGAGCGTGAAGCGCATGCGGGGTGGCGGCGAATACGGCCTGCTGACGATCGAGCTGGCTGCGTCGCTGGCCGCGCACCATACGCCGGTGACTGCCGCGGAACGAGACGAACTGCTCGCGTTGCTCGAAGCGATGGACATGCCCACCGATCCCATCGAGAAGCTGAACGTACAAGGCTGAGTCAGGACTGGCTGGATCGCAGGAGGCCAGCGGGTCGGGGCGCGTCTCCGTTGTGAGGCGGAACGGCGGCCCGGCCGAGGACGTGCGCGGCGATGCGTTATCGTCGGCTGCCTGAGGGCATGCCAGTTGACGCCAGACATGGGCACCGGGGAGGAACTGTGGACATTACCCAGCTGATCCTTGATGACCATCATGAGCAGCGGCGGCTGTTCGCGATGCTGGAGCAGATCGACCGCGGGCAAACCGAGGTGCTGGCGGCGATCTGGGGCCGGCTGGCGGCGTTTCTCGAGCTGCATGCCGAGGCGGAGGAGGAGATCTTCTACCCGGTGCTGCTCCAGGTGGGCCTGGCCGCCCACCGGGCTGGCGGAGTAGAGGAAGAGACCCTCGATGCCATCCATGACCATAACGAGATCAGGGACGCGGTCGCCGAGGTCGCTCGCCATCAGGCCGGCACCGACGCCTGGTACGCCGCGGTGGCCGCGGCCAACCTGGCCAACAGCGATCACATGGGCGAGGAAGAGCGCGAGGGCCTGACCGACTTCCGCCGCCTGGCCGGGCTGCAGCGCCGCCACGACCTCGCCGTCGCCTTCGCCGCGTTCGAGGCGCGGAACTACGCCGGGGTCCCGGCCGTGGACAAGGACCCCGCGACCTACGTGCGCGAGGTCGAAGAGGACCTGCCGTCGGCCCAGACCGGATCGCTGAGCATCGGCAGCCTCAAGCGCGGCTGATGCGCGGCTTGGCTCAGCCTGGCGCGGCTGACGCGCGGCGCGGCTCAGCCTGGCGCGGCTTAGCCTGGCTCGGGAGGCCGGTCAGCCGTGGCCGCAGGTACGGCGCAGGCTGTCCGGGGTCAGGTCGGCGAGGGCGGGATAGCCGTCCACGGCCATGATCAGGTCGGCTTCGGCCAAGATGCTGCGCAGCACGTGGACGAGACCGTCCACGCCGCCGATGGCTAGACCGTACGCGTACGGCCGGCCCACGGCGACCGCGGTGGCGCCGAGGGCCAGGGCTTTGATCACGTCGGCGCCGGACCGGATGCCGGAGTCGAAGAGTACCGGCAGGCCGTCGGCCGCGGCCACCACGCCGGGCAGGCAGTCCACGGCCGGGAGTCCGCCATCGGCCTGCCGGCCGCCGTGGGTCGAGCAGTAGATCCCGTCCACTCCGCCGTCTTTCGCGCGGCGGGCGTCATCGGGGTGGCAGATGCCCTTGACCAGCAGCGGCAGGGTGGTCAGCGACCGCAGCCAGGGCAGGTCGTCCCAGGTGAGCGGGTTCCCGAACAGCTGGGCCCACAGGCCCACGGCCACGGCCGGATCGTCAGCGGGGTCCTTACCTAGCCGGGCCCGGAAAACCGGGTCGGTGAAGTAATTGGCCAGGCAGTGCCCGCGTAGCTGCGGGAAGTTGCTGGCGGCCAGGTCACGCGGGCGCCAGCCGGTAAGCCAGGTATCCAGGGTGACCACGATGCCCTTGAAGCCGGCGGCTTCGGCGCGGGAGACGAGGCTGGCCGCCAGTTCCCGGTCGGTGGGCGTGTACAGCTGGAAGAAGCCGGGAGTGCCGCCGAACTGGGCGGCGACCTCTTCCATCGGATCGGCGGACAGCGTGGAGGCGATCATCGGGACTCCGGTACGCGCGGCCGCGGCGGCGGTCGCCAGGTCGCCGTGCCTCTCCTGGGCGCACAGGCCGATCACCCCGATCGGCGCCATCAGCAGCGGCGAGGGCAGCGTCAGCCCGAACAGCTCGACGGTCAGGTCGCGCCGCGACGCCCCGACGAACATCCGCGGGATCAGGCCCCACTGATGGAACGCGGCCGCGTTGGCCCGCTGGGTATGCTCACTGCCCGCGCCGCCCGCGACGTAGGACAGTACCGACGGCGGCAGGGCGTGCGCGGCCCGGGCCTCCAGCTCAGCGAACGCCATCGGGAACGTCGGCACGACTCCCTGCAGCCCGGCCCCGTAGATCTCGAGCTGATAGTCACCGAACGCGGGCTGCGGGCTGGCCATCGCAGTTCCTCCCCTGGGAGTCGGGCCGGCGGCCGCGAGGGCCGCGTGGACATCACAGACCATCTTGGCCGCAACCGTTTTGCACCGTAGCGGGGACCCGCCAGCTACCCGGGCTGGGCAACATCACGGTTAGACGCAGATCGTGCTTCGAGTCAGAGGAGTGACAGATGATGAGCAGCAACCACTCGGAGGTCTCAGCGGAGCTGAGCCTGGGCCTCGTCGGGCCGGAGCACATGATCGTGCCGCTGACGGCCAGCATGTCCTACCGCAGCGCGGATCCGTACGCGATCCGGATGGCGTTTCACGTAGGCACCGACGAGCCCGTGGAGTGGACCTTCGCCCGCGACTTGCTCACCGCGGCCCTGCACTCCCGCGAGGGTGACGGGGATGTCCAGGCATGGCCGTCGGCGGCACCTGGCGACCTGGCCGCGGGGGGAGCCCAGGACGGGGCCACGACCGGGCACTCGATCCTGAATATCGCGATGAGCTCCCCGTTCGGGCAGGCGCACTTCGAGATGAGCGCCCAGGCGATCGAGCAGTTCCTGCAGCGGACGTACCAGGTCGTTCCGGTCGGGCAGGAGACGGGTTACCTGGACTTCGACGCCGAGCTGACCGAGCTGCTCAGCCAGGCGTAAAGCTCCGGCACCCGGGCGCTGGGGCNNGCGGCGGGGAGACTGAGTCAGCGGGACATCATGGCCTCGATCAGATGCGGACCGGGCTCGGCGTAGGCCTGGCGCAGCGCCTCGTCGAGGTCCTCGGCGGTCCGGACGCGGGTCGCGGGCACGCCCAGGCCGGTGCTGATCTCAGCGAACCCCGGCGTCGGGTCGGACAGGTCCAGCATCCGGGACGCGCGCTCGCCCGCTTCCCCGGCGGCGGTACGGGCCAGCTCCATCCGCAGGATGGCGTAAGCGGCGTTGTTCAAGATCACCGTCGTCACGTTGAGCTGCTCGCGGGCCTGGGTCCACAGCGCCTGGATGGTGTAGAGGGCGCTCCCATCGGCTTCCAGAGCCAGGACCGGGCGGTCCGGGGCGGCCACCGCCGCGCCGGTCGCGACCGGCAGGCCCTGCCCGATGGCGCCGCCGGTGAGGGTCAGCAGGCTATGCCGCGGCGCGCGGGCCAGCACCTGGGGCAGCGCGACCCCCGACGTGTTGGCCTCGTCGGAGATGATCGCGTGCTCGGGCAGCGACACGGCGATCGCGCTGGCCAGGCGGGCCGCCGTCAACGACCCCGGTTCCAGGGCAGGCGCAGCCGCGCTGGCCAGCACCGGCGAGGTGCCCGCGGCGATCTGGCCGGCCAGCAGTTCCAGGGCGGTCTGGGCGTCCTGGTCGGGCTCAGCCAGGACGGTAACCTCGCAGTCCCCGGGCACCAGGTCACTGGGCCGCCCCGGGTAGCCGAAGAACGACACCGGGGCGCGGGCGCCGGCCAGGATCAGGTGAGCGAGGCCGTTCAGCTGAGTGCCGGCCTGTTCGGCCAGGTAGGCCAGGCGGCCGACGGCGGGGATTCCGGCGCCGCCTTCCATCCGCGCCGGAAACGTCTCGGCGAGCAGCCGCGCCCCGGTCGCGGCGCTGATCCGGCTGGCCGCCGCTAGCCCGCGCTCGGTGAGTGCGTTCCCGCCGAGCAGCAACATGGCGGCAGAGCCACCCGGGTCGCGCGCCAGGGCCGCGGCGGCCTCGATGAGGCTGGCGTCGGGTGGCTCGGGCGCGGGCGCGGGCCGGGGCGCGGCGATGGCGGCGCCGTCACTCCAGGACACGTCGGCGGGCAGCACCAGGGTCGCGATCTGGCCGCGGCGGGCGGCGGCGACGGCCCGCATCGCGTCCTGGGCCAGGTCGCGGGGAGCACCGCTGGTGTGGACCCAGCCCGATACGGTCCGGGCGAGCGCCTCGATGTCGGACTGCAGGGGTGAGTCGTACCGGACGTGGCTGGTGGCGTGGCCGCCGACGATGGTCACGATCGGGCTGCCGGCCCGGCGCGCGTTGTGCAGGTTGGCGAGCCCGTTGGCCAGGCCCGGACCCAGGTGCAGCAGGACGGCGGCCGGGCGGCCGGCGATGCGCGCGTAGCCGTCGGCGGCTCCGGTGGCGACGCCCTCGAACAGCGCCAGGACCCCGCGCATCGTCGGCACCGAGTCCAGGGCGCTGACGAAGTGCATCTCCGACGTGCCCGGATTCATGAAGCACGTGTCGACGCCCGCGCCCACCAGGCTGGCGATCAGGGCCTGCGCCCCGATCATGACCGGGGACCCTCGCTCAGGACTTCCCGGACCTGGCGGGCGATCTCGATGTCTTCGCGGGCGCCGATCAGCAGGCTGCGGACCGCGGCGTCCGGCACCCCGATGTCCCGGTCACCGGTGCCGCCCGCGTTGCGCTCCGCGTCCGCGCGCACGCCGAGGAAACCGAGCCCGGCCATGGTCCGGGACCGGATCTCGGCCGAGTTCTCGCCGACCCCGCCGGTGAACACCAGGACGTCCAGGCCGTCCATGGCGGCGGCCATCGCGGCCACGCTGCCGCGCAGCCGGTGCAGGTACACCTCGCGGGCCAGCTCCGCCTGGGCATCGCCCGCCGCGGCCCGGGTGGTGATCTCGCGCATGTCCGCGGTCCCGGCCAGGCCGTAAAGGCCGGACTGGTTTTCCAGCGCGTCGGCGACCTCGGCGGCGGGTATCCCGGCGTGCGTTTGCAGCCACAGCACGAGGCCCGGGTCGACCGAGCCGGACCGGGTGGCCATGACCAGGCCGTCGAGCGGAGTGAAACCCATCGTGGTGTCCACCGACCGTCCGTCTTGCACCGCCGCCAGCGACGCGCCCGCCCCCAGGTGGCAGCTGACCACCCGCAGCCCGCCCCGGCCAGCACCAGCAGGACCAGGAGCAGCACCAGCACCGGAAGATCCGGAGCCGAGGAGCTCCGCGGCGCGCCGGGAGACGTAGGCGTGCGACAGGCCGTGGAACCCGAAGCGGCGCAGCGGCCAGCGCTGCCGCCACGCCGCCGGCAGCGCGAAGGTCGCGGCGGCGGCCGGGATGGTGGCGTGAAACGCGGTGTCGAAGCAGGCGATGGCGGGCACCCCGGGCAGCACCGCGTTCACCGCGTCCAGGGCCGCCAGCGACTTCGGCTGATGCAGCGGAGCCAGGTCGGTGAGCTGCCCGAGCTGACTTCGCACCGCGTCATCGATCAGCACCGGCCCGGTGAAGATGTCCCCGCCGTGCACGACCCGGTGACCGACCGCGCGGACCGGGCCGAATGACTCGATCGCCGCCTTGATCGCGCTCACGTCGTCCGCGCCGCTCGGCGGGGGCAGGTCCGCGCGGCCCGTGACCTCGTTGGTGCCGTCAAGGACCCGCAGCTTGAGGCTGCTTGACCCGGCGTTGACGACCAGGACCGTGGTCATGTCCAACCCCTTTTTATCCGAACGGGCCGACCTGCCCGCCCCCGGTCACCGGAATCGCTGCGCGGCCATTTACCCCTGGGGCGGCTCCGCCTAGGCAGAGGGCACCGTGACGACCGGGCCGTGGGCGTGGTCCAGGACCGCGTGAGTAACCGCGCCGGGACCGTGCGGGCCGGGATGCCGGCCGATGACGACCAGGTCGGCCCGCGCGGACAGGCCGGCCAGGGCCCGGCCCGGGTGGCCGGATACGACGTCCTGGCTAACCGATACGTCGGGGTACTTGGCCTGCCAGTCAGTCAGCACCGCCGCTAGCTTCCTGGTGAGCCGTTCCTGGATCGCGGGCGCGCCGGGCGTCGCGAGGGCCTGAAAGCCCCGCGCCGAATCGAACGGCGCGGTGTTCCAGGCGTGCACGGCCAGCAGGCTGGCCCCGCGCAAGGCGGCCTCCTCGAACGCGAAGGACAGGGCGGCGGCGCTGGTGTCCGGGTCGCCGATGCCGACGGCGACCTGGCGGTGCGCGGCCGCGGTCTCGTCGCGGACGACCACGACCGGGCAGGACGCATGGGTGGCCGCGTACCGGCTGACCGACCCGAGGATCAGGGCGGTGAACGCGCCGGTGCCGCGGGAACCGACCACCAGCATCAGCGCGCCCGACCCGCTCTCGGTGACCGCCTCGGCGGGCGCACCGGACAGGTGATCGGTGTCGACCAGCAGGTCAGGGGCTATCGTGGCGGCCCGCTCGGCGGCCTGCGCCAGGGCCCGGTCCCGGTGCTCGAGCAGCACATCGGTCACGTTCTTGATATCGGGCGCCTCGTCTTCGCGCTGCATCATCCGCGGCAGCAGCGTCGCGGCGGACACGATCCGGAGCGGGGCGCCGCGCAGCACTGCCTCCCGGGCGGCCCAGTCCACCGCTCGCAGGGATTCCTCAGAGCCGTCTGTAGCGGCCACTATGGGCTTACCTGACATGCTGGTCCTCCCTAACGGAGCTTGCCTGCCAGAATGCTCTCATGGCACATGATGCACCGCGTCCGGCGGGTTCGGCAGGTTCGGTGGGTTCTGCGGGCTCGATCCTGAGCATCGGNNGGTCGATCCTGAGTATCGGCTCCAGCGGGTCCATCTTGTCAATCGGGTCCGCGGGCTCGATCCTGTCGATCGGGTCCGCCGGGTCGCTGGCGTGCCTGCTCTCCGTCGGCTCGGTGGGATGCGTCGGGTCGATCCTGTCCGCGTTTTCCCAGTGGTCGGTGCTGGCCTGGCGATCGAAGGCGGCCTCAGCGCGCTGAGCGCGCCCCGGTCCTCACGGCGCCGCGACGAACCGGTGGCTCATCTCGCCGATGCCCTCGATGTAGCTGGTCAGCACGTCACCGGGGGCGAGCCAGCGCGGCGGCTTGCGGCCCATGCCCACGCCCGACGGCGTGCCGGTGAAGATGAGATCGCCGGGCAGCAGCGGGGTGACCCGGGACAGCTGCTCGATCAGCTCGGACACGCCGAAGATGAGGTCGCCGGTGCGTCCCTTCTGCACCTGCTCGCCGTTGATCGAGCAGGACAGTTCCAGGTCATCGGGGTTGCCGAACTCGTCGGGGGTGACCAGGTACGGGCCGACCGGCCCGAAGCCCGGATAGGACTTGCCCAGGCTGAACTGGGGCGGCGTGGCCGCCAGCTGCAGGATCCGCTCGGAGACGTCCTGGCCGATGGCCAGGCCCGCGACGTGCTCCCAGGCTGACCCGGCCGGGACGCTGACCGCGGTGCGGCCGATGATGACGACGAGCTCGACTTCCCAGTCGGTGTGACCGCCGGG
>PMOU01000380.1 GCA_003161205.1 Actinomycetota bacterium
CCGATGCCGGGCGCCCGGCCAGCGGCGCCGGTGAGCCCTTGCTCAGCCGCAGCGGGCCCGGTGTAGTGCAGCTTGGAGCGGTTCGGCCCGGGCTGGCGGACGATGAGGCCCTCCCGGAGTGCGGCCTGGATGCCATTACGCACGGCGGCCTGCGTATGGCCGCCGCTGTCGACAAGCGCGGCCTCGAGACCACGGCTGTTGATCCCCGGCTCGGCGTCAATCGTCTTGACGATGTCGAGCACGGCGGCCTGGGTCTTCTGGGCGGAGCGGGACCCGCCAGCAATGCGCAGCGCCCGCGTGGCGGGGTCATAGTCGAGCCGCGACTCGGGCACGTCAACGTCGCGGCCGAACGCGGAGAAGAACCGGGGCGATCCCGGTTCCTCGTTCTCGCGGACCAGCCGCCACTCGGCATCGGGCCAGTCCCGGAGCCGTGAGTCACCGCGTGCCCGCTCCCCGAGGTGGCCCATATGAACGATGACCACGCCCTCCCGTGCGCCGGCATCGGCGAGCAGCCCGTCAAAAGCGTCCAGGAACAGGCGAGCCTCAGAGTTCTCGTCCAGGCCGAGCCCGGCGAGGACCGGGCCGAGGCAGTCGAGGATCACGATGTCCGCGCCGGCGCCCGCGATGCGCCCGGCCCATTGCTCCCTGACACCGGGCACCAGGATGTTGAACGACGACGCGGCGCCGCGGATGTTCTGGTACGTGAACCTGTCGGCGCGCGTGATCATCTGCTGGCCCAGCCAGCGCCTGGCGGATCGGCTGGGCATCTCCGCGTCGAGGACGAAGATCCCTCCGCGGGGCAGCGTTACCGGGAAGCGCCCCAGGAACGCCGTGCCGTCACTGAGGGACCGCAGGAGGTTGTGCACCATCGTTGTCTTGCCGGCCTTGAACTGCGCCGCGAGGACGACGTTCCCCCCCAGCGGCCAGACATCGTCGATCCGGTAAACGGGCTCGTCGTCGGGCTGCGCGAGGAACTCATCACCGCGGAACAGGGGAGGGATCGCCGGCGTGTTCTCGGCCGCCAGCTCCGCCCGGGCCATCCGGTCGACCCGCAGGGCATTCTTCCGCTGCTCGATCTCGAACCGGAACGGGACGCCATCCGCGCCGTGCTCCTGATCGCCGGGGAGGTCCGGCGGCACCCCGACCTCCGCGAGGAGCGCCGCCGCGGGCTCGCGGATCACGCGGCCACCGCCCGCAACGCGCTCCCGATCGTTGCCTGCACCTCACCGGGGCCGAGCCCGGCGGCCTCCCCGGCCCGGGTGAGGGCGCCGACCGCCTCGGTGTAGCCGAGCTGGCCGGCGGCGATCATCTCGGCGCACCTGGACGCCGCCCAGAAAAGCGAGTTGTTGCGCTCGCCTTCCTTCGCGGTGAGCACGACCGCGATGGCACCCCGGAGCCGGGCATACGCCGAGCCGCGGCGATCCGCGAATACCGGGCGAGGGGAAGCCGCCGGGGAAGGACGGCGCAGCGCGGCGGCCAGCCAGCCAGGAGAATCCGCGACCGGCACGGACGGATCCACCGGGGCATACAGCGCGCCCGTCTTGTGCACTGAGCCGGGGCCGACCGTGAACCCGCCGCAGCCCCTGATGTCGATGCCCCGGCCTGCCAGCGCGCCGGGCGAGTTCCCCAGGGGAATCCCCGGCGGCTGCCGGAAGTACCAGTGCGCGCCCTTCGAGGTCGTCACGGTGAACGTCGCCGGGATCGCCTCGCCGATGCCGGCCGCGTAGCCGCCGAAAGCGCCCGGGCGGTCCTCGTCAACCACGACCAGGGCGGACTTCCCGCAGTCGACGCCGATGTTGCGCAGGCCGCGGGCAAGGTAGGCGCTGATGACATCCGGGTCGCTGGTGGAATCCCGCGACCATTTCCCGCACGGGTGCTTCCCCCGGCTGCCGTCGCACGGCTGCCCGGGCCGGTGCGCGCCGGCGCACCGCGGAAGTCCCGGGTGGTCCACCGCGAAGACGAACGCGCCGAGCCGGCGCTGCAGCCAGATCGCGCAGGCCGCGATATCGGGACGCCCCTGGCCGCCGCTGTCGGCTATCCTGCTCATGGTGATCGCGGCGCTTCGAGCGTCTGGGCCGCCTTCCTGGTTACCAGCCAGGGGGCGGCCTTTCATGTCAGGCGGCGACATTGCCATCACCGCCCGGCGGATCGCGGAGCAGGACGACGGCCAGGTGCGCCCGGTGGGCATCAGTGAGCGGTGGCGCGGTGGTGACAAGATCGCGGAGGTAGTCCTCCGCGCGCAGCAGCTTCAGCCGCAGGAGCGCCTCGTCCGCCAGCTCAGGGTGATCAGGATGGTGCCGCCGGATCGCGGCGTAACTGGCCCGTGCCGAGTACGCCCGCCCCCGCATTGCCCCGACGCGCGGGGTAGTCCCTGACATGGAGAAGCCCTCCCGGAGACGTGATAAAACCGTCCTCCGACGAGAGGGCATGAACACGGCGAGTAACCGGCGGGCCATGTACCACCGGCGCGGCGAGCGCGCTAGTGCCAGTCACGATAGCAGGGACACGTCAATGACGACAGGCGAGCCCGGGTGCTCAGCGCGGAGCGCATCGATCGCCAGGAGGATGCCCCGCTCGCGCAGCCGCACATCGCGTGGCGAGCAGCGGCGGCACCGGAACCGGAGGGTATGCGTACCGTCTGCCGGCCGCCAGTCGGTCAGGGGCAGACCGCCGCGGGCCAGGAGCACGTCGCCCAGGCCGAGGTCGCGCCCGTCAACGAGGCGGCAGAGCGTGACTTCCGGATGCTGGCCGCCATCCGTGCACGTGATCGTCACCAGATGCACCCGGACGGCCCCGGCGGCCGGCGGCGACCGATGGCGGCGGCGGCTCACGACATGGCCCGGGCGAGCGCGATGTACTCGACTGCGCGCTGCCGCGCTGTCTCGTGCATGACTGCCTCCGCCGCGCGCTCCGGTTCGGTCAGCACTGGCCGCACGGCCAGCATCGTGGCGTGCACTACCCAGACATCCCGGAAGGTCTCGCCCGTGGTGTAGCTCATCTCTAGCGCGCCTTCGGCCGCAAGGCGCCTGGCCGCCCTGCGCACGCTCTCGACCAGGGCTCGGGGCGGTACGCCATCGGCCAGCGCGCCCGCAATGCTGACGATGGTGTGCCACTGCGGCCACAGGTGGATACCCGGACTGACGCTCAGGGCGCTCGCCGCCCAGGCATCGTGACCCGGGCAGTCGCGGTCGCGGCGGAACGCGTGGCCGTGAGCGCGCGGGGTAGCCGCCAGGAAGTCGAGCACGGCGCGCTGGACGCCTCCGTGTCCTCTGCTCATAAGTCAACACTTAACCACACTGGCAACCATCTAAGTGTTGAGTTCTGGCAGGGCTGCCATAGGTCAACGCTTAGGGCCGGCGCCGTCAGCCCCGGGTGCGTTTCTCGGCCTCAGCGACCGGAACGGGCACCACGGCGGCGACCCGGCGCGCCCCATCCGGGGTAGCCGGACTGCAGGGTCAGCCGACTACGAGCCGCTCGTCCCCGAAGTCCGCGACGATCTCCACTCGGCCGCCCAGCGCCTGAACGTACGCAACGACAGTGCCCAGCTCGGTGTGGTTCAGCGTTCCGCGCTCCACGGCCGATACGCGCTTCTGGGAGACGTGCATCTCGGCGGCCACATCGGTCTGCGTCATGCCGCGGCCCTTGCGGATCTCCGCCAGCCGGTAGGCGCGCTGCTCGGCGCGCATGCGGGCGCGGTGGGCGCTGACCTCATCCTCATCGATCCGCCCGGCGGCCTTAGCCTCGGCCTCGGCCTCATCCCAGGAGCGCCACTTCTCGGCCATCATCGTTCCCTCCTCAGCCGCTCGATGTGCTCGTCGAATCGGTCGTCCGCGAGCGGGATGCTGCGCTTGTACCACTGCTGCCACTGGCCCGCCTTGTCCCCGGCGACCAGCAGGATCGCCTGACGCACCGGGTCGAAGGCGAACAGGATGCGGACCTCGCTGCGGCCAGCGGAACCGGGGCGCAGTTCCTTCATGTTGCGGTGCCGTGAAGCCCTTACCGTGTCTGCAAGCGGCCGGGCGAGCGCGGGGCCGTTTTCGCGCAGTTCGCGGATGGCGGCCACGACCTGCTGGAAGCTGCTGTGGTCCAGCGCTGCGAGCCACTCGTCGACTGCGGGATGCAGGATGACGGCCCACTCCATGCTGTCAGTGTAGAACTTCTGCATAGTAGAACGCAAGTGTAGTAGGCCGGGCTTCCCTGCCTCTGGGGAAGGTTTTCGGGGAAGCACAGGGAAGGCCCCCGCGCGCCATGGCGGCTGTGCGGTGGCCTCCGGCGGCGCGGGACCGGACATTACGGGGCGACGCCCCGTGCACGTTCATGGCATGCGCCGCCCGTTCAGCGCCTATCCATAGGTGGCCGAGTAAGCTCGCGCGTCCGTGGGGTGCGCCCG
>PMOU01000378.1 GCA_003161205.1 Actinomycetota bacterium
GCCGCAGCCCGGGTCGCGAGCAGTCTCGCCGCCTCGACAGTCACGCCGGTCAGCATGGACCAGCCGAGCGCCTCGGTCAGTGCCACCTGCGGGTCCTCAGGATGCGTAGGTGGTTCTTTACCTGTGGCCTTGGTCCACACGAACGTAATCACCTTGCGCGCGACGAATCCGGCCGCCATGGCCGACACGGCACTGACGACCTTGGTACCGAAGTCGACTTTTCTCTCAGCCATCGCGCTGCCTCCTTTGAGCCCCGTCCGCTGGATCAACCCACCGGCCTCGTCCGCGTAATCATGCCACTGGCTCGTGGCCGGCTTGTGCCCGGCACCTTTCGATGACGGCGGCCAGCTCCGCCGGATGCCGGGTGCCGATCAGCCAGTAGGGCACCGCGGGGCCGGTCCCCGGGTCCACGGCCAGGTACACGGAGGTCTTCAGATAGGGTCGCGAGTACAGGTAGGCCGCCGGGTTTCCTCGTGGACCGCGCAGCTGTGCGGTCTGCTTCTCGTCGAGGGCGGCGACCTCGCTGACGGCCGACAGGGGTAGCGCCGCATTTCCGGCTCGCAGGGTTCCGTCGCCGAGTTCCACCCGGGCCACGCCCAGGGCGATCAGCAGCGCGGCGCAACCCGCGGTGAGCCCCACCATGATGATGATGGGCCAGGGCTCGGAAAGGCCGGCGTAGAGTGTGGCGCCGAACAGAAGCACACTGGGCACGGCAAGGAGCCACCAGACAAGGGGTACGTACAGCTGTTCGCGGTAAGCGCGCATGCAGTTGAGGGTAGTTGGTCCGATGGAGTCGCGGCGGGGGGTGCGGAGGGGTCATGGATGAGAACGGGGCCACGGAGGAAGAGCGTATTGCCCGCGGCGACGGGGTGCAGGAGCAGATCGCCCGCGGCCAGGACGTCCGGGACTCCAATCGCCTCGACTCGCCGGGCCCGGCCCGCGCTGGCCCGCCGGAGCAGGCGCGCGTGACCGTGCCGCCGCCGCGCGCCAACCTGGCCGAGAGTAGCCGCGTGCCGAGCTGGCTGCAGACGGGGGCCGCGTGGTCCTGGCGGCTGCTGCTTCTCGCCGCCGCCGTCTACCTGATCGCGCGCATCCTCGGCATCTTGTACATCGTGGTCGTGCCGTGCGTCGCGGCCCTCCTGCTCACTGCCTTGCTGCAGCCGCTGACGGCCCGGCTGCGCCAGGCCGGGCTGCATCCGCTCGCTGCGACCTGGGCCACCCTGGCCATCGCCGCGGCCGTGCTCGTCGGCCTGGGCCTGCTCATCACCAACCGGGTGTCGGCGGACTATCCCTCCATGGTGACTGAGGTTAAGCACACGACCACGCAGGTTGAGTCGCTGCTGTCCGGGTCGCCCTTCCACCTCAAGAGCAACGCCGTCAAGAAGCTCCTGAACGACATCCCCAGTTACATCAGCAAGCACAAAGCGCTGGTCGAAGGGACGGTGGTGACCGGCGGTAAGATCGCCGCCGAGTTCTTCGGCGGCCTGGTGCTGATGATCTTCGTGACGTTCTTCCTGATCAAAGACGGGGAACGGATCTGGAACTGGCTGCTGGGCGCGATGCAGACCGAGACCGCGCGCCGCGTGGACCGCGCCGGACACGCGTCCTGGCTGGCGGTGGTGTACTACATGCGCGGCACGGTCGCGGTGGCCGCCATCCACGCGATCGTGGTCGGCCTGGCCCTGTGGATCATGGGTGCTCCGCTGGTCATCCCGCTCGCCGTGCTGGTGTTCCTGGCCGCGTTCGTGCCGCTGGTGGGGCTGCTCGTGGCCGGGACGCTGGCCATCCTGGTCACGCTGGCCACCAGGGGCTGGGTTGACGCGGTCATCTTGCTCGGTGTCCTGATCATCGAGGACCAGCTGGAAGCTCACCTGTTCCAGCCGCAGGTGGTCGGCCGGGTGATACGGCTCCATCCGCTCGCGGTGATCCTCTCGCTGGCGGTGGGCGGGGTGCTGGCCGGCATCCCCGGGGCCGTCGTCGCCATCCCGGTCGTGGCCGTGATCACCCGCGCGCTCCCGGAGCTGCGGCGCAGCGAGCCGGACCCAGACGATCCTGGGTGACCCGTAGGATGCGACAGTACCCGGAGGTCGCGCTATCCTCACCGTGCGTTCCAGCAGGAGGGAGTCTTCGTTGCCGCGCTCAGAGCCTGATGTACTGATCAAGCGCCTCGATCCCGGCGTACCGCTGCCGTCATACTCCCACCCGGGAGACGCCGGCGCGGACCTGGCCGCGGCCGAGGACGTCGAGCTGGGACCCGGTGAACGGGCGCTGGTGCGGACCGGGCTGGCGATCGCCCTGCCGGCCGGCTACGCGGCGTTCGTGCATCCTCGCTCCGGCCTGGCCGCGAAGCACGGGGTGACGATCGTCAACGCACCGGGAACCGTCGACGCGGGCTACCGTGGTGAGATCAAGGTGACCCTGCTCAACACGGACGCAGACCATGCGGTCAGCTTCAAGCGGGGCGACCGGATCGCGCAGCTGGTTATCCAGCGAGTCGAACGGGCCGTTTTCCACGAAGCAGAAGTGCTACCCGGCTCCAGCCGAGGCGAAGCAGGCTTCGGCTCGACCGGCTAGGGCCGCCAGGGCTAAGCACGAGAAGGAGTGTGCGCAGTGTTTCGTCGGCGTCGTTCAGCAGACGCGGGCCGGGACCGGTCCGAGGACATGGACCAGGAGCGGTCCGGCGACGAGCTCGATTACGACGAGCCGTTCGATGATGAGCCCGACGGGCCGGCGTCCGCGGAGATCCCGCGTGCGGAGGGAGGCCCCTGGGATGCCGGGGAGCCCTACCCCGCGCAGGAACGGGTCGACCTGGGCAGCCTGCAGGTGCCGGTCGGTCCCGAGCACGAGATCCAGCTCGTCATGGCCGAGCAGCACGGGGCCTGGGTCACGGTCAAGTACCGGGAGAGCGAGCTGCAGATCCAGGCGTTCGCCGCGTCCCGCCGCGGCGCGCTCTGGGATGACGTCCGGGCGGAGATCGCCGCCGAGGTGCTCGCGGCAGGCGGGCGCAGCGAGGAAACGCCGGGTTCATTCGGGATCGAGCTGACGGCTCAGGTGCCGGTGGAGCCCGGACAACCCGCCTCCGGCCTGCGGCTGGTCAGGTTCGTCGGCGTCGACGGCCCGCGCTGGTTCGTGCGCGGCCTGTTCACCGGCCCGGCCGCGGCCGGCGACGAGCAGGCCGACTTGCTCGAGGAAGTCATCAGGGACACCGTGGTGGTCCGCGGCGACCACCCGGTGCCGCCACGGGAAATACTCGAACTCCGCCTGCCGCCCGAGGCGCGTCAGGCGCTCGAAGAGCAGGCCGCGGCTGCGGCCGAGGCCGAGGCCGAGGAGGAGAACAGGTTCCGTACCGACCTGAACCCCTTCGACCGCGGCCCCGAATTCACCGAGACCCGCTAACCCAAGCCCATGTAGTAACCGCCTGGGCAGCACAGTAGTTAACGTCTGGCGGCACCGTCGGATGCCAGCGGCCGACGTCATCTTGCTGCACGTCCCGCCGCGCCAGACCCGCCGAGAGCGGGCCAGGAGGCTCAGATGGTCCGCGGGCCCTGGACCGCGTTCACATGCGCCCCCAGCTTCCCATCCGCACCGTCCCCACGATGACTGAGGCAATGGCCAGTCGAAGAATGCGGCATACTACGCAAAAGATTCTGCAGTATGCCGCATTGATCGAATATCTGAGCGGAAACGAAGCGAGCGGATGGGGCGGGCGGTGCGGTTGCGATGGCTGAGGCGAAGCCGTGCGGGTCAGCCGCCCTTTAGCCAGCGCTAACCTCCGCCAGCGCTAACCTTCGCCAGCGCTAAGCAGGCGCGCGAGTTCCTCCTCGACGTCCTCGCTGGTGACGAAGAACAGCTCGTCGCCGGCCTGAAGCGGATCATCGGGTTGCGGCACCAGGACCCGGCCCTCGCGCAAGATGGCGACGAGCGAGGTGTCCGCGGGCCAGTCAATCCCGCCGACGCGCTCGCCGACCAGCGGCGCGTCGGCCGGCATGGTCAGCTCGACCAGGCTGGCCTCGCTCTGCCCGAACGTCATCAGCCGCACCAGGTCGCCGACGCTGACCGCCTCCTCCACCAGCGCGGAGAGCAGCCTCGGCGTGGAGACCGCGACATCCACGCCCCAGGATTCGTTGTACAGCCACTCGTTGTCCGGGTGATTCACCCTGGCCACCACGCGCGGCACCCCGTACTCGGTCTTGGCGAGCAGCGACACCACCAGGTTCGCCTTGTCGTCGCCCGTGGCGGCGATCACCACCTGGCACCTTTGCAGTGCCGCGTCGTCCAGGGAGCTGATCTCGCACGCATCGGCGAGCAGCCATTCCGCCCGGGGCACGCTGTCAACCTTGATCGCCTTGGGCGAGTGGTCGATGAGCAGCACCTCGTGCCCGTTCTCCAGCAGTTCGCCGGCGATGGAGCGGCCGACCGCTCCCGCTCCCGCTATCGCTACTCGCATCAGCGCTCGCCTCCCCGGGCCGCGAAGGCCACGGCAATCCGGTCCAGGTCGCCTTCCTTAGCCACCACGTGCAGGACGTCGCCTTCCTGCAGGACGGTCCCCGGCTCGGGCACGAATGCCTGGCCGAGCCGGTCGATAAAGGAGATCCTGGTCATCGTGCTGTTCTCGAGCGCCTTAACCTGCTCGCCGATCCAGACGGGGGAGAAGGCGACCTCGGCCAGCACGATCCTTCCGGTGGGATCGCGCCAGAGCGGCTCGCCGCCCTCCGGGAGCAGCTTGCGCAGCATCTGGTCCGCGGTCCAGCGCACCGTGGCCACGGTGGGGATGCCGAGTCGCTCGTAGACTTCAGCCCGGCGCGGATCGTAGATTCGTGCCGCCACCCGGTTCACACCGAACGTCTCGCGGGCCACCCTGGCGGCGATGATGTTGGAGTTGTCACCGCTGCTGACCGCCGCGAAGGCATCGGCGCGCTCGATGCCCGCCTGGGTGAGCACCGCCCGGTCGAAGCCCATACCGGTGACGCGATCGCCTTTGAACGGCGAGCCAAGCCTGCGGAATGCCTCCGGGTCCCTGTCGATGACCGAGACGGTATTGTCCCGGTCCTCAAGGATGTGGGCGAGCGTCGACCCGACCCTTCCGCAGCCCATGATGACGATGTGCACGACCGTCCCTCCAGGATGAGCGGGTCCCCGATCCAGGGAGCCTCGTCCCCAAAGGTATGCCCTTACTTGGCACTTTCCCCCGCCTTGAGCGGCGGGAGATTCCTTCTCATGGTGAAAGGATCGCAAGTTGAGGTGCGCGGCTTCCCGTCACGGCCGCCCCGGGAGTCCTCGCGCAGTTACGGCGTGCCCCCGGCGGTAAGCTGGCGGCACTGTTCCAGGTCGCCGGGACGCGCTGATCCGTTCCGGCCGCCACGGGAGCACCACTGATCATTCCGGGGGAGGTGAAGCGGCGTTCCCTCCCCGCCTGAAAGCCGGGGTCACCTCGCCGCATCCATATGACCTACCAGCCTGGTCAGGTTGTTGAGCTCACGGTCATAGACGTGGCTCACGGCGGCTGGTGTGTCGCCCGGCCGGACGACGCACCGGTCGTATTTATCCGGCATGCCCTGCCCGGCGAAACGGTGCTCGCCCGCCTCACCGAGGTCACCTCCCGGCTGGCCCGCGCCGACGCGGTAGAGATCCTGAAGCCGTCGCCCGACCGGATCCAGGCCCCGTGCCCGCATGCGCGCCCGGGCGGCTGCGG
>PMOU01000405.1 GCA_003161205.1 Actinomycetota bacterium
AGCCGAGCACCAGGACGCGGGCGTCGCCGTGCGGGTCGTCGACCTCCAGCGGCGCGATGTCGGCGGCGATCCCGTCGATCTTGGCCTGGCGCAGCCGGACCATCCGGTCGTGGTTGTCCGGGTCGTAGGAGATCGTCCCGGTGACGTCGGCCTTCTCGATGCCGCCGATCCGGTGCTCGAGCCCGGGGGTGCCCGGTACCGCCCACGGCCGGGCCAAGGTCACCGGGTCGCGCCGGAACGGCTCGAATTCTGCGCCGTCTACTGGACCGCCTTCGGCCGCGGCCGCGAACGAGAACTCCTGGCTCAGGTCGGGCAGGCTGGAGGTGCTCGGGATGCGCCACGGCTCGGAGCCGTTGGCGAGGTAGCCGTCGGAGAGCAGGATGACCGGGGTGCGGTACTTGACCGCGATCCGGGCCGCCTCGATCGCCACGTTGAAGCAGTCGGCGGGGCTGGCGGCGGCGACGATCGGGATGGGCGACTCCCCGTTCCGGCCGAACATCGACTGCAGCAGGTCAGCCTGCTCGGTCTTCGTCGGCATCCCGGTGGACGGCCCGGCCCGCTGGATGTTGCAGACGAGCAGCGGCAGCTCCACCGACACGGCCAGGCCGATGGTCTCGGCCTTCAGCAAGATGCCAGGCCCGGACGTGGTGGTGACGCTCAGCGAGCCGCCGAACGCGGCGCCGAGCGCCGCGCCGACGGCGGCGATCTCGTCCTCGGCCTGGAAGGTGCGGACCCCGAAGCGCTTGTGCCGGGCCAGCTCGTGCAGGATGTCGGAGGCGGGCGTGATCGGGTAGGAGCCGAGGAACAACGGCAGCCCGGCCAGCCGCGAGGCCGCGATCAGCCCGTAGGCCAGGGCCGTGTTGCCGACGATGTTCCGGTAGGTGCCGGGCTTCAGCGGCGCGGGCGTGACCTCGTACCGGACCGAGAACGCCTCCGTGGTCTCGCCGAAGTTCCAGCCCGCCTGGAAGGCGGCCACGTTCGCGGCCATGATCTCCGGCTTGTTCGCGAACTTGGTCTTGAGGAAGGACAGGGTGCCGTCGGAGGGCCGGTCGTACAGCCAGGAGAGCATGCCGAGCGCGAACATGTTCTTGGCTCGCTCGGCGTCTTTCCTGGTGATGTCGAAGGCTTCCAGGGCCCTGACGGTCATCGACGTGATCGGGACCGCGTGCACGTTGTACTGCTCAAGGGAGGAGTCGTCCAGCGGGCTGCCCTGGTAGCCGACCTTGGTCAGGTTCCGCTTGGTGAACTCGTCGGTGTTGACGATCAGGTCGCCGCCTCGCGGCAGGTCCTTGATGTTGGCTTTCAGCGCGGCCGGGTTCATGGCGATCAGCACATCCGGTGCGTCGCCTGGCGTGAGGATGTCATGGTCAGCGAAATGCAGCTGGAAACTCGACACGCCCGCCAGGGTGCCGGCCGGGGCCCGGATCTCGGCCGGGAAGTTCGGCATCGTGGACAGGTCGTTCCCGAAGACGGCTGTCTCCTGGGTGAACCTGTCTCCCGCGAGCTGCATGCCGTCACCAGAGTCNNCCGGCGAATCTGATGATGACGTGATCGAGCTTCTGGACCTGCTTGGTCACAGTTGGAAGACCTCCTCCGCATGCCGCGGCCACGGCGCTCTTCAGCGCCCACCCCACGGCCCGGGGCATGACTTAGGACGGGACAAAGCTTACGCCGAAACGAGCGCTTCAACGAACATTCAACCGTCCGGCGATATTCCCTGGCCACGTTTGGTCGCGTGCCGTCGTTGTAATTTGTGACACATCCCGGTAATAACCGGCCGGCCGGCCCCGGCCCGTGTGCTGCGTGGTGCGGACGCATGTCATGCCCCCGCGGGGCACGCGTGCCTGCGGGAGCGTGTCATCATGGCCTGCCGGGACGCGAGGCGGCGCGAGGAGGGTGGCATGGCTGTGCGCGGTTACCCGCTGCGGGCAGCCGGGTGGGCGGGCGCGGTCGCCGGACTGGCGACCGCGGTGCTGCTGCTGATCGCCGGCGCTGCCCTCATCGGGGTCGGGGTGGCCGGCGGCGGCGGTGCGGTCGCCGGGATCGTCGTCGCGGTGCTGCTGACCGCGGCCGCCTGGGCCTGCTGCGATCGGCTGGCGCTGTCCGCGATGCTGGCCCGGCCGGTGAGCGAGGTCGAGCAGCCCGAGCTCTACCGCCTGGTCCGGGAACTGAGCACGGCGAGCCGGCTGCCGGTGCCGCGCCTGTACGTGTCGCCGGCCGGGCAGCCGAATTCCTTCGCGGTCGGCCGCAGCGCGCGCACGGCGACGGTCTGCTGTACCGAGGGCCTGCTCCGGGTGCTCGACGAGGCCGAGCTTCGCGGCGTGCTCGGGCATGAGCTGGCCCACGTGTCCGGCCGTGACATCCTGGCCTCCTCGGTGTCGGCCGGCCTGGCCACCATCATCACGTTCCCGGCCGGCCTCGGCCGGCTCCTGCGTCCCGGAGCGGGCGATCCACGCCGCGTCCCGGCGGCCGCCCGGGAAGGTCACTCCGGCCTCGGCGGGCTGGAAGCGCTGCTGATGCTGGTGCTCGGCCCGATCGCCGCGCTCCTTATCCGGCTGGCCGTGAGCCAGGAGCGCGAATACCAGGCCGACGGGGCGGGCGCCCTGCTGTCCGGCGACCCGGTCGCCCTGGCCAGCGCCCTGCGCAAGATCGACGACGGGACGGCCGAGCTCGTCCTGGCGCCGGACGGGCGCCGGACCTCGGTCGGCCACCTCATGATCAGTTCCCCGTTCCGCCCCGACGGGTTCGCCCGGCTGTTCCTGACCCACCCGCCCCTAGGCGAACGGCTTCGCCGGCTCGAAGCCCTGGCCGGCTACCGCCGCTGACCACCGTCCGCCAGCGCCGTACGCTCTGCCGTCCGCTGGCGCCGTGACCGCGGTCCTACCTGGTCACCTGTAGTTGACGAACTGCACGGCGAAGTCGAACTCCTTGCCTTTCAGCAGCGAGATGACCGTCTGCAGATCGTCCTTCTTCTTGGCCGAGACGCGCAGTTCCTCCCCCTGGACCTGAGCCCGGACGCCCTTGGGGCCCTCATCCCTGATGATCTTGGAGAGCTTCTTGGCGTCGTCCTGGGTAATGCCCTCCTTGAGGGCCACTGCCATCCGGTACTCCCGGCCCGACGGTTTCGGGTCGCCCGGATCCAGGGTCTTGAGTGATACGCCGCGTCTGACCAGCTTGTCCTTGAACACGTCGAGGACGGCCAGCGCGCGCTCTTCGCTGTTAGCGCGGATATCGACGGCCTCGCCGGACCAGGCGATGGACGCGCCGACGCCGCGGAAGTCGAACCGCGTGCCGATCTCCTTGGCCGCCTGGTTGAGCGCGTTGTCAACTTCCTGGCGGTCGAGCTTGGACACGATGTCAAAAGAAGACTCTTGGGATGCCACGGCTCCAGGCTAGACGTGCCAGCACAAACCGTCACGCGGAACGCGCCGGCGCCCGGCAAGCCAGGGGCAGCCACGTCGCTGCGCCGGTACGGCAGTCGGCTTACGGTCCGGTCCTGTCTTGGGCTATTCTTCACTGTGCCGCCAGCACAGGTGGCACGAGGCAGGTTGCCCGAGTGGCC
>PMOU01000639.1 GCA_003161205.1 Actinomycetota bacterium
ACCTGATGTACGAGGGCGGCATCTCCAAGATGTACTGGTCGGTGTCCGACACCGCCGAGTACGGCGGCTACACCCGCGGCCCCCGGCTGATCAACGAGCAGACCCGCGAGGAGATGCGCCGTATCCTCGGCGAGATCCAGGACGGCTCGTTCGCGCGTGAGCTGGTGGAGGAGTTCGACGCCGGTAAGCCCAACTTCCTCAAGCGCCGCGAGTCCGAGCACGCCGAGCAGATCGAGCAAGTCGGTGCCCGGCTGCGCCCGCTGATGTCCTGGCTCGACGAGGACGAGTAGGACGAAGAGGCGGTAAACGCATCTCCCGCTGATGTGTTGGACGCTCCGGACGGGGTAGCGGGCCGTGATGGCATTGAACATGACGGACACGCAGACCCGCCGCGACCCGCGGCAGACCACGCCCCGCCCGGAGCCGTCCCCGGCTGACCAGGCCCCGGCTNNTCGCTCGAGCCCATGGTCCGCGCGGACGAACCCGATTCTGTCCACCAGATGCGGGTGGCGACCCGCAGGCTGCGCGCGACCCTGCGGTCGTTCGGCACGGTCATCCCGCGTTCCCGCAGCGACCAGGCGGCGGGGGAGCTCAAGTGGCTGGGCGGGCTGCTCGGCGCGGCCCGCGACGGCGAGGTGCTGCCCCGGCAGCTGCACGAGAGCCTGGGTTCCGTGCCGGTCGAACTGCTCATCGGCCCAGTCCAGGCCCGCGTGCAGGGGTACTTCGCGCCCCGCCGGGCCGCCGCGTACGCCGAGCTGATCGAGGCGCTGGACTCGCCCCGGTACACCGCCCTGCTGGCCGAGCTCGAGCGCCTGACCAGTGAACTGCCGACCGGCCCCCAGGCCGGGGACCCGGCTCGCGACGTGCTCCCGGCCGCGGTAGGCCGGGCCTACCGGCAGGCGAAGCGGCGCACGCGCCAGGCCCGGCACACGCCGGCCGGCCCGGACCGCGACGCCGCCCTGCACCAGGCGCGTAAATCGGCCCGCCGCGCCCGCTACGCGGCCGAGGCGGCCCGCCCGGCCGCCGGGAAGCAGGCCCGCCGGTTCTCCCGGCAGATGAAGAAGGTCCAGACCGTGCTCGGCGACCATCAGGACGCGGTCATCGCCCGCCAGGCGGCCCGTGACCTCGGCATCGGCGCGCACCTGGCCGGTGAGAACGCGTTCACCTACGGCCTGCTGTACGAGCTGCAGGCCCGCCAGGCCGAACTGCGGCAAGCCGATGCCCGTCACGTGTGGCACCGGGCCTCCGGCTCCCGCTACCGCCGCTGGCTGCGCTGACCAGACCGCCCGCGTCTCGAATGCTGAGATGGAAATCTTAAAGGGTGTGCATCTCGCCATCGCTCGGGTAACTTAACAGGCACTATGCGGCGCGACGTATTCTTCGCCAGCCGCAGCGGATCCTGATCGAAGACAGGCCGGCCACCCGCTGCGGAGGCTTTGCGCTGGCCGTAAGCCCGGTCCGGATGGCGATCAGGAGCGTTACTCGTGTACGACATGTATCCCTGGGATAAGGANNGACCGGCGGGACAATGGCGGCGACACGCTGAGCGCGGCAGGTCAGGCTCCGGCTCGGCCTGCTCGCCAGTAAGGTGCTGGCATGAGTTCACGGACAATCAGGCTGGCCGTCGTCGGCGGCGACGGCATCGGTCCCGAGGTGGTCGCCGAGGCGCTCAAGGTGCTCCGCGAGGCCACGCCGGAAAGCGTCTCCATCGAGGAGACCACCTATGACCTCGGCGCGCGGCGCTGGCACCGCACCGGCGAGACGCTGCCCGACGCGGTGCTCGAGGAGATCAGGGGTCACGACGCGATCCTGCTCGGCGCGGTCGGGGACCCGAGCGTGCCGAGCGGCGTGCTCGAGCGCGGGCTGCTGCTGCGGCTGCGGTTCGAGCTCGATCACTACGTCAACCTGCGCCCGGTGCGCCTGTACCCGGGCGTCGCCGTGCCGCTGGCCAACGCCCGGCCGGAGTCGGTGGACATGGTGGTGGTCCGGGAGGGCACCGAGGGTCCCTACACCGGGGCCGGCGGCGTGATGCGCAAGGGCACGCCCGCCGAGATCGCCACCCAGGAGAGCGTCAACACCGCGTTCGGGGTGGAGCGGGTCGCCAGGTACGCGTTCAACCGGGCCATGGTCAGGCCGCGCCGCAAGCTGACGCTCGTGCACAAGACGAACGTCCTTACCTACGCCGGCGACCTGTGGCAGCGGACCGTGGACGGGCTGGCCAAGGAGTTCCCCGACGTGTCGGTGGACTACTGCCACGTGGACGCCGCGTCGATGTTCTTCGTCTCCGCCCCCGAGCGGTTCGACGTCATCGTCACCGACAACCTGTTCGGCGACATCCTCACCGACCTCGGTGCCGCGATCGCGGGCGGGATCGGCCTGGCGGCGAGCGGGAACATCAACCCGGAGCGCACCGCGCCGTCCATGTTCGAACCGGTGCACGGCAGCGCGCCGGACATCGCCGGCCAGCAGAAGGCCGACCCCACGGCGGCCATCCTGTCCGCCGCCATGCTCTGCGAGCACCTCGGGCTGTCCGCCGAGGCGGCGCGGATCGAGCAGGCGGTGGCCGACGACCTGGTCGAGCGCCAGGGCGCCTGGGCGGCCCGCACCACGGTCGAGGTTGGCGACGACATCGCCGAGCGAGTATCCGGCTGACCGGACTCGTTCCGGTCGGCACAGCTCACTGGCTAGTGTTGATGTCGCGCCCCGCCGCGGGCGAGGAAGAAGTNNGCCGAGCGCGAGGCGCTGCTGGCCGCACCCGCCTTCGGCCAGGTTTTCACCGATCACATGATCACCGCGCGCTGGTCCGCCGAGCGCGGCTGGCACGACGCCCGGCTGGAGCCCTACGGGCCGTTCACCCTGGACCCGGCCACCTCGGTGTTTCACTACTCGCAGGAGTTCTTCGAGGGCCTGAAGGCCTACCGCCAGGACAACGGCTCGATCGCCATGTTCCGGCCGGACGCCAACGCGGCCCGGTTCAACGCCTCGGCGCGGCGGATGGCGATGCCCGAACTGCCGGAGGAGACCTTCATCCGGGCGCTCGAGCTGCTGGTCGCCCAGGATCGCGACTGGGTGCCGTCCGGCGAGGGCAACAGCCTGTACCTGCGGCCGTTCATGATCGCGACCCAGCCCGGGCTCGGCGTCAACCACCCGT
>PMOU01000569.1:0-1136 GCA_003161205.1 Actinomycetota bacterium
GCCGCCATGTGCGTCGTCACGCACCCCGACCGGGCGCAGGCCCTCGGGCTGCGGCCGCTGGTCCGCCTGGTGTCCTGGGCGGTGGCAGGCGTGCCGCCCAGGACCATGGGCATCGGTCCCGTCCCGGCGAGCCGGGCCGCGCTGGAGCGCGCCGGGCTGAAGCTGTCCGACATGGACCTGATCGAGCTCAACGAGGCCTTCGCGGCCCAGGTACTGGCGTGCACCCGGGAATTCGGGTTCGGCCAGGCCGACTTCGAGCGCCTCAACGTGCACGGCGGGGGGATCTCGCTGGGCCATCCGGTCGGCGCCACCGGCACGCGCATCCTGACTACGCTGGCCCGGGAGATGCAGCGACGGCAGGCCCGGTACGGGCTGGAGACGATGTGCATCGGCGGCGGCCAGGGCCTGGCCGCGATCTTCGAGCGAGTCGACGCCTGACGCCGACGTTCAGCAACAGCTATCAAGCGGAAGGATCATCGATGGCAGATCACATCTACTCGGTTAGCGAGATCGTCGGCTCCTCCACCGAGGGCATCGACGATGCCGTCAAGGCGGCCATCGGCCGTGCCTCCAAGACCCTGCACAACCTCGACTGGTTCGAGGTCACCGGAATCCGGGGCCGCATCGATGAGAAGGACGGACTCTTCCACTTCCAGGTCACCTTGAAGGTCGGTTTCCGGCTTGATGAACCGTCAGCCTGACCGGCGGAGGTAAAGCCCGGGTCGGGGTCAGGCGTCGCGTTCAATCGGGCAGCTCATGCAGCGCGGGCCGCCCCGGCCCCGGCCGAGTTCGCCGCCCGCCACCGCCAGCACCTCGATGCCGTTGTCCTGCAGGTAAATGTTGGTGGTGACGTTCCGCTCGTAGGCCACCACCACGCCTGGCTCGACCGCCAGCACGTTGCAGCCATCGTCCCACTGCTCCCGCAGCGCGGAATGGACGTCCTGCACGGCGGTCAGCACCGTGATTTCCCGCAGGCCGAGCGCGGCGGCCATGGCGCGGTGCATGTCCTGCGGCGGGTGATCGGTGACCTTGAGCTCACGTGCCGTCGCGCCCGGCTCCACCGTGTACGACGGCAGCATGCCCATCCCCGCGTACTTGGTGAACACCCCGTGGTTCACCATCGTCATCAGCGTGTC
>PMOU01000569.1:1153-4230 GCA_003161205.1 Actinomycetota bacterium
CCGCCCTCGATGGTGGCAGGCGCGGCATCGGCGCCGTGATACCAGACATCGAAACTCTCCTGCACGAACATCGGGTGCCAGCGGTAGATGGCCTCGCCGGTGATGGTCTCCCGGATCCGGGCGGGCCGGCGCATCGAGTTGATGGACACCCCGCCGTAGATCCAGCTTGACGTGTCGCGCTGGTACAGCAGGTTCGGCAGCGGGGCGAGCACGAAGCCGTCGGGGTCAAGGGAATGGAAGGCGATGCTCTTGGGTTCCGGGCCGAGTTCGCCGATTTCGCGTTTGGTGATCCCGCCGGCCAGGAATTGCGCCAGGCGGGCCGAGTCGAGCCCGTCCATCGCGGCGCGCAGGGTGGCGGCAGCGAGCGGCCCGTGCCAGCGCGGGTCGAACACCCCGTCCAGGATGTAGTCGCGGGCGGCCGGGACCTCCAGGGTCTGGGCGAGCAGATCGCTGTAGTAGTGGACGACGACACCCCGCGAGCGCAGCACCTCGGCGAACGCGTCGTGCTCGGCCTGCGCCCGGCTCACCCAGAGCACGTCGTCGAAGAGCAGGTCGGCGGCGTTGTCGGGGGTCAGGCGCTTGAATTCCAGGTCAGGGCGGTGCAGTACCACCTGCCGCAGACGGCCGACTTCGGAATCTACGTGGAACATGACATCCCCGTTCTGGATAGGTCCCGCTCGCCAGGTATCTCACGGCCCGCGGTAAAGCGTGCCCACAGTAAAGCGTGCCCCACGGTAAGGCATGCTCTGGAAGGATTTCCTCCGAGACCCGGGAGATCCGGCCAGGTGTGGGGAGAAACCGATGTTCACCATCAGCTATACGACCGACACAGTGGTCCCTGAGGACGTCGTGGTGCTGCGCACGGCCGCGGATGGCTGGGTGGACCGGGCCGGCGAGTACACCGGCGGAACCTGGCAGTTCGTCCTGGACGAACGCGACTACGCCGTCGGCCTGGAGTTCAAGTTCGTCATCCTGCCCGGACGCTGGATGAACGGCGCTAACCTCACGGCACCGGCCCCGTCGGCCGGCTCGCAGCTCACCTATACCGACGCTCAGGTGACGTTCCCGGCGGATACGGCCCTGATCACCGAAAACGGCGTCGTGGCCGAGCAACTGGTCAACCGGAACCTGGACGGCACCATTGTCTACGACGTCATCGTGGTGGGCTCCGGCATGGGCGGCGGAGTGCTGGCCAGCGCCCTGGCCGACTCCGGCGCCAATGTGCTGCTGCTCGAGGCCGGCCCGTACCTGTTTCCCACCCACGTCGGCAACCTGCCCCGCCGCCTGCTCATCGGCCAGTTCCAGAAGCACATCTGGTCGCTGTGGCAGTACTTCCAGGTGATCAACTACGCCAACGTCAACGGCTCCAACTACCAGGGCGCGCAGGCGTTCAACCTAGGTGGCCGGTCGTTGTTCTGGGGCAGCCTGGTTCCCCAGCTCAGCGCGTGGCAACTAGCCGCGTGGCCCGCCGATGTGTCCAATTACCTGCTCAACTCCGGTGGCTACACCGACGCCCTGCACACCATGAACGCCGACCAGCTACCCGACAGCGCATTCCAGACAGCCTCGCGCAACTACGTCGGGACCCTCATGCCGGGCTGGAACGTGCTCGACGGACCGGTCGGCGTGCAGTACATGGGGGCCACCAACTGGTCCATCCCGGTCGGGATCTTCTCCGCGGCTGACCTCCTGCTGGAGGATGTGCTGGCCGTGGAGCCACCGCAGCTGAACACGGCCGGCCGGAACCCGCTGACGATCAACCTCAACCACGCCGTGTGGAGCGTCACCACCAACCCCGCCAACCCGGCCCAGGTGACCGGAGTCCAGTGCTTCGACCTGCTGGCCCAAAAGCAGCGCACCTACCAGGCCAAGACCGTGGTGCTGTCCGCAGGCACGATCGAATCGGCCAAGATCGCCCTGCAGTCAGGCCTGCAGGACCCCAACGGCCTGATCGGCAAGGGCATTACCGACCACATGATCCGCTACCGGCATTTCGTGGTCCCGCCGAGCCACCCCAACTCCAGCACCACCGATTCGGCGAAGCTAGTCCTGCAGCACCCCCAGGCCACGGTAGACCAGCACGCCTTCGACATCGTGCTGGAACTCGGTGCTGAGTTCAACCAGGGTCGCTACATCGACCCGGACCACCTAGCCCAGGACGAGAACCTCCGCAACGGATACATGCTGTGCGAGATCGTCTTCCAGTACTACTCACCGCTGCTGGCGGGAAATTACCTGGCCACGAACGGCAACCCGGCGAACCCGGTGGACGTATACATGGCACCGGCCACCCCCAGCCAGGCGCTGCTCGCCGAGGCCGACGAACTGGCTCAGACGATCATGACCGCCTTCAACGCCGAACCGGTGCTCGGGGAGGATCCGAGCCTGGCGTTGCAGGTGGCAGCCATCGGCGGCGTAGCGCACGAGGTCGGCACCCTGCGGATGGCCGCCGACGGCAGCGGCGTCCTGGACGAGAACCTGAAGTTCCTGGCCTACGACAACCTCTACGCCTGCGATAACTCCGTCTTCCCGGTTTCCCCGGCGGCGAACCCGAGCCTGACCACGGTCGCCCTCGCGCTCCGGCTGGCCAGCCAGCTGACATCCTGAGACCACGGGGCGGGGGCTTGGGAGCGCAGCTGGACCAGCCGGCTGGCGGCGGTACCGTGAGCACCCTGCGTTGAGGGCACGGCGCGGCGCTGCGTATCCTCGCGTTTCAGGCCTCCACCACCAGCGTTAGGCGTCTTATTGGTGAACGAACGTAGCCGCGGCACCTCTGGCGGCGAGCCGGGCCCGGTCACCATGTTCGGGCCGGACTTCCCTTTCCCGTTCGATGACTGGATTGCGCATCCGGCCGGGCTGGGGTCGATTCCGGCCGAACGGCACGGCGAAGAGATCGCTATCGTCGGCGCCGGCATCTCCGGGCTGGTCGCGGCGTACGAGCTGATGAGGCTCGGCCTCAAGCCGGTGGTCTACGAGGCTGGCCGGATGGGCGGGCGGCTGCGTTCCCAGGCGTTCGAGGGAGCCGACGGCGTGGTCGCGGAGCTGGGCGGGATGCGGTTCCCGGTGTCGTCGACGTC
>PMOU01000635.1 GCA_003161205.1 Actinomycetota bacterium
CGAGATCGGCCCGTAGGCGAGCAGCAGGCCGAGCAGCATCGCGCCGATGTCGCCCATGAAGATCCGGGCCGGATAGAAGTTGTGCGGCAGGAAGCCGAGGCAGATGCCGGCCAGCAGCGCCGACGCCACCGCGGGCAGCGACAGCGAGGGATTACCGATCGTCCGGTCGAGCGTGTAGGAATACGCGAGGAAGGACAGCGCGGCCACGGCCACGATGCCCGAGGCGAGCCCGTCGAGGCCGTCGATGAAGTTGATCGCGTTGATGGTCACCACGACGAGCAAGATGGTCAGCGTGACGCTCAGATCCGGTTCGAGCGAGAACACGCCGCCGTTCGGCAGCGGCAGCCAGGGCAGTGACTGCCCGCTCCACACCAAGATGCCGGCCGCCGCCACCTGGCCGGCCAGCTTGCTGATCGCGCTGAGCCCCCAGCGGTCGTCGACGAACCCGACCACCACCACGAACCCGCCGGCCAGCAGCAGCCCGGCCTCGGTCCTGGACCCGCCACCTTGGAAGGCATCCTTCAAGACGGGAAGCCGGCTGGCGAACAGCAGCCCGGCAACAAGGCCGCCGTACATGGCCAGGCCGCCCAGCAGCGGCGTCGGCGCGGTGTGGGTGTCCCTAGCCCGCGGCTCGTGAATCGCATGGGTAACGGCCGCGACCCGCCGCACCAGCGGGATCAGCAGGTAGGTCACCGCAGCGGCGACGAGCAAGACCAGGACGTACTCGCGCATACAGCCTCAGTGGGCCCGGATCTGATCGGCTTTCATCCTCGCCACTTTATGACACTGGCTACGCGCCGGAGGGCGGCTCACCGGTAGCCGGCCCCGCAGAACCTCCGTAGTTCTCCAGCGGATGGGGTGCCGCGGGCTTGAAGTCGGCGGCGCCGCGGTCGCCGGAGGGGCGGTCGGCGGCGGGGCTCGCGCTCCCGGCGTAGTGCTCATCGTCGGCGATGACCGACGCCACCGTACGCAGCCGGTCCACCGAGATCGCTCCGGCCCGGAGCACCTTCGGTATGGTGCCGGTCAGGTCGAGGATGGTGGACGGGATGTTATCGGCGCACGGACCCCCGTCGAGGTACACCGACACCGCCTCACCCAGCTGCTCCTGCGCTTCGTCAGCCGTCATGGCCGACGGATGCCCGTGCCGGTTGGCGCTGGAGACGGCGAGCGGGCCGGTCTGCTTCAGCACCTCCAGCGTGACCGAATGCAGCGGCATGCGCAGCGCCACCGTGCCCTTGGTGTCGCCCAGGTCCCAGAGCAGCGTCGGGGTGGCCCGGAAGACCAGGGTGAGCGCGCCGGGCCAGAACTCGTCGATCAGGTCCTGTCCGAACGCGCCCAGATCGTCCGCGAGCGCCGCCGCGGCGCGCGCCGTGCCCACGAGCACGGGCGGTGGCATGTTCCGCCCCCGGCCCTTGGCCGCGAGCATGGTCGTGACCGCGGCCGGGGTGAACGCATCCGCGGCGATCCCGTAGACGGTGTCCGTCGGCAACACGACCAGCTCACCGGCCCGCGCCGCCGTCACCGCGGCGTCGATCCCCGCGGTCCGCGTCTGCGCGTCCCGGCAGTCATAACGCACGCTCATCTTGCCGCCACTCCTGCCCTCTGCTCCGGCGCGCCCTTTGCGGCGCCATTCTTGTCACTGCTCNNTCTTGTCATGCTCAGGCCCCTTCGCCGGACCAGGCCGCGGTGACGAAGCGGTCCCGGTTGGCCAGGTCCTTATTGTTGCGGGTGTCCCGCCAGCCTGACTCCTCGGGGAACACCCAGTACACCGCGGCGCCCTGCTGCGCGCCGTGCTCGACGGCGACGAATCCGCCGGGGCGGAGCAGCCGCCGGGCGCGGCGTTCCACGGCCCGAATGGCTTGCAGACCATCCGTTCCGCTCCATAGTGCCGCCGGGGGATCGTATTCGCTGACCTCAGGCTCAACGTACGCCCCCACCGGAATGTACGGCGGGTTGCTGACCACGAGGTCAACCGTACCGTCGAGCTCGCCGAGCACGTCACTGAAGTCGCCCGCGTGCAGCATGATGCGCCCGGCCGTGTAAGGGGCGCTCTCGACGTAGCGGGTGATGTTGCGTTCGGCCCAGACCCGGGCCAGCGGATCCGCTTCGACCGCGTGCACCCGCGCCCGCGGGACTTCCTGCCCGATGGCCAGCGCGATCGCGCCCGATCCGGTGCCCAGGTCGGCCACCACCGGCTCGGCGACGTCCATGTCGCGCAGCTTGCCGATGGCCCAGCCGGTCATCACCTCGGTCTCCGGCCTCGGCACGAACACGCCTGGTCCCACGTCGAGTTCGAGGTAGCGGAAGTGCGCACGGCCGGTGATGTGCTGCAGCGGCTCACGCGCGGCCCGGCGCGCGATATCGGCCCAGAAGCGCGAGTCGAACGCTGAATCGGGCACCGTGTGCAGCTCGGTGCGCCGGACGTTGTGCACGCTGGCCGCGATCAGCTCGGCGTCCGCACGCGGAGATTCGACCCCGGCGTCGGCTAGCCGCAGCGCGGCGAGCGCCACCTCGTCAAGCAGCAGGCTCATCATCGCTGGTACCCACCAGCTTGGCGGCAAGGTCCGCGGCGGCCAGCGCATCGACCACGGCGTCAAGCTCGCCGTCGATGACCTGGTCCAGGTTGTAGGCCTTGTAACCCACCCGGTGGTCGGAGATGCGGTTCTCGGGGAAGTTGTAGGTGCGGACCCGCTCGGACCGGTCGACGGTCCGGACCTGGCTGCGCCGCTCCGCGCTGGCCTTCGCGTCCGCGTCGGCCTCGGCCTGCGCGAGCAGCCGGGCGCGCAGCACGCGCAGCGCCTGCTCCTTGTTCTGCAGCTGGCTCTTCTCGTTCTGGCAGGACACGACGATGCCGGACGGCAGGTGGGTGATCCGCACGGCCGAGTCGGTCGTGTTCACGCTCTGCCCGCCCGGCCCGGATGACCTGAACACGTCCACCTTCAGGTCGTTGTCGTTGATCTGGACCTCGACCTGGTCGGCTTCGGGCGCTACCAGCACGCCGGCGGCGGAGGTGTGGATCCGGCCCTGCGATTCGGTGACCGGGACGCGCTGGACCCGGTGCACGCCGCCTTCGTACTTCAGCCGGGACCAGGCGCCATCGGCGCCCTTGCCCTTCACGGCGACCGTCACGTCCTTGACTCCGCCCAGGCCGGTCACGGTGGAGTCGAGGATCTCGGTCTTCCAGCCGCGCCGCTCGGCGTAACGCAGGTACATCCGCAGCAGGTCGCTGGCGAACAAGGCGGACTCCTCGCCGCCCTCCCCCGCCTTGACCTCCAGGATGATGTCACGACTGTCGTTCGGGTCCCGCGGCACGAGCAGTTTCTGCAGCTGAGCCTCGATCCGTTCGCGCTGGGCGGCCAGCTGCTCGGCCTCCGCGGCGAACGAGGAGTCTTCTTTGGCCAGCTCATGTGCCGCCTGCTCGTCATCGGCGGTCTGCTGCCACTGGTGGTACGCGTTGACGATCGGGGTCAGCTCGGCGTAGCGGCGGCTGAGCGTGCGGGCTCTGTCCTGATCGGAGTGCACGCCTGGATCGGCGAGCGCGTGTTCAAGCTCCGCGTGCTCGCTTACCAAATCGGTAAGCCGGTCGAACACCGAGGTTTTCCTTTCGTTTTTTCGTTGTTGCTTTGAGTGGGTGATAACGAATTGGTGGGCGACGATCAATGGCTCGCCTGGCGGGTGGCGGCTACAGGGCAAGCCGCCGAACGCCATTCGAGCCACCGTCGCGCCCACCTATTGCTGACCCGTGGCACTTGGGCCCCCAAGCTCGCAGCGGCTTAGGAACCCGCGAGCGAGTTCCTGGCCGCCTCCTGTGGGGCGTTGCGATGGTGCCCCCGGTCTTGGCCTGTGTTGGTGACGGGCACACCGGGGTTCATGCCTTCGGCATATGGGCCCGGCGGTGCGGTGGGGCCTGTCGGGCTTTATGCCCTTGAGGCCCCCGGGCACGCCTCGGTGTTTCCTGCCCTTTGCGGGGGCTGGGATTACTTCTTGTCGGCCTTGGGGGCTTCGGGCTTCTGGCCGGTGGGGTTCTTGCCGAAGCGCTTCTCGAAGCGGGCGACGCGGCCACCGGTGTCGAGGATCTTCTGCTTGCCGGTGTAGAACGGGTGGCAAGCCGAGCAGACTTCGACGTGAATGGTGCCGCCGGGCGCGGTGCTCCGGGTGGTGAAACTGTTCCCGCAGCCACAGGTGACCGTGGTGACGTTGTACTGCGGGTGGATGTCTGCCTTCATGACAACTCCTGCCTTGAGCGGTCGCCGGGTCGCCCGCAGGCGTGAACCGGTACCGCATGGTTGCGGCTTTCTAGTGTGCCAGACAGTGAAACTCGTTTTGCCTATCTGGCATTCCCGCTGTCCCAGGCCGGTCAGCGGGGTGATCGAGCCTGTCGTGTTAATCGTTTCGCGAGGATCCCAGGGTGGTCTTCTGGACCTGGAGCAGGAACTCGGCGTTGCTCTTGGTCTTGCGCATCTGCTCCATCAGGAGCTCGAGCGCCTGCTGCGGCTCCAGGGCGTGCAGCACGCGGCGCAGCTGCCAGATGATCTTGAGCTCATCGGGGGGCAGCAGGATCTCTTCCTTACGGGTGCTCGACGCGCCCACGTCGACCGCCGGGAAGAGGCGCTTCTCCGCGAGCTCGCGGCGCAGCCGCAGCTCCATGTTGCCGGTGCCCTTGAACTCCTCGAAGATGACCTCGTCCATCCGGGAGCCGGTCTCGACCAGGGCCGCCGCCAGGATCGTCAGCGAACCGCCGTTCTCGATATTGCGCGCCGCGCCGAAGAACCGCTTCGGCGGGTACAGCGCGGTCGAGTCCACACCACCGGACAGGATGCGGCCGCTGGCTGGCGCCGAGTTGTTGTAGGCACGACCCAGCCGGGTGATGTTGTCGAGCAGGATGACCACGTCGTGGCCCATCTCCACCAGCCGCTTGGCGCGCTCGATGGCCAGCTCGGCCACGGTGGTGTGGTCGTCGGCCGGGTGGTCGAAGGTGGAGTGGATGACCTCGCCCTTCACCGTGCGCTGCATGTCGGTGACTTCTTCAGGGCGCTCGTCCACCAGGACGACCATGAGGTGGCATTCCGGGTTGTTCTTGGTGATCGCGTTGGCGATGGACTGCAGGATCATCGTCTTGCCCGCCTTCGGCGGCGACACGATCAGGCCGCGCTGGCCCTTGCCGATCGGGCAGATCAGGTCGATGATCCGGGTGGTCATGTTGCCGGCGTCCGTCTCGAGCCGGAGCCTGTCCTGCGGGTACAGCGGCGTCAGCTTGGCGAACTCCGGCCGGGCGATGGACTTCTCCGGGTCGAGCCCGTTGACCTTGTCCAGCCGGACCAGCGCGTTGAACTTCTCGCGGCGCTCTCCGTCGCGCGGCTGCCTGACCGCACCCTCGATGACATCGCCCTTGCGCAGCCCGTTCTTGCGCACCTGGGACAGCGACACGTAGACGTCGTTCGACCCGGGCAGGTAGCCGGTGGTGCGCACGAAGGCGTACCCCTGCGCATCGAGCACGTCCAGGATCCCGGCGATCGGGATGAGAACGTCGTCCTCGCTGATCACCATCTCCGGCTCAGCCTGGCGTTCCCGCCG
>PMOU01000231.1 GCA_003161205.1 Actinomycetota bacterium
AAGTCGACCCTGATCAAGATTCTGGCCGGATTCCACCTGCCCGACGAGGGATCGGCCGAGGTGAGCGGCGAGTCGCTGCTGCTCGGCCACGGCGAGGCGAGTGAGGCGGCCGGGCTGCGATTCGTCCATCAGGACCTGGGCCTGGTCAACAACCTCGACGCGGTGGACAACATCGCCCTGGGCGTCGGGTACCCCAGTTTCCGCGGCCGGATCCGCTGGCGGCAGGAGCGCAAGCGCACCCGGGCGGCCCTGGCTGAGCTCGGCTACGAATTCGACATCCGCCGTCCGGCAGGCAGCCTGGCCATGAGCGAGCGCACGGCGCTCGCGGTGGCCCGCGCGATGACACCGCGGCAGACGCCGACCAAACTGCTTATCCTGGACGAGCCGACCGCCAACCTGCCCGCGGCTGAGGCCGAGCGGCTGTTCCAGCTGGCCCGGCGGGTGGCGGACTCCGGGGTGGCGGTCATGTTCGTGTCCCACCACTTCGACGAGGTATTCGGGCTGGCCCACAGCGTCACGGTGCTGCGGGACGGCAAGCACATCATCACCCGCCCGGTGGCGGGAATGACCGAAGACGAGCTGATTGAGCAGGTCATCGGGCGCCAGCTGGAGCACGTCGTCCACGACGCCAAGGCCGCCGAGCGGCGCGATGTCGTCCTGCAGGTCCAAGGCCTGGGCTGCAACGTGCTGACCGACGTGGACATCACCGTGCACGCCGGCGAGATCGTCGGCATTGCCGGCATCACCGGCTCCGGGCGCGATGAAGTGGCCACGGCGGTGTTCGGCGGCACCGACCGGACCGGAAAGGTCACGATCAACGGAACCGCGGTGCCGCCGCTGCGGCCGGACCGGGCCATCGCCCTGGGCATGGGGCTGGTCCCGGCCGAGCGCCACGCCAACGCGGCGTTCATGACGTCGACCCTGCGCGAGAACATCACGGTGACCCGTCCGGGCACCCATTTCCGGGCCGGCCTGCTGCGGAAGAGCCCGGAGCGTTCCGACGTCGCGGTCTGGCTGGAGCGCCTGGACGTGCGGCCGCGGAACAGCGAGTTCACCATGGCCGACCTGTCCGGCGGGAACCAGCAGAAGGTGGTGCTGGCCCGCTGGCTGCGGATGAAACCCAAGGTCCTCGTCCTCAACGACCCCACCCAGGGCGTGGACATCGGCGCCAAGTCCGACATCCACAAGCTCGTCGATGAGGCCGCCGCCGAGGGGACGGCCGTGCTCGTCGTCTCCACCGACCACGAGGAACTCGTCCGGCTGTGCCACCGGGTGCTGATCCTGCGACGCGGGAAGGTCGCCGACGAGATGACCGGCGGCCGGATGGACCACGATCTGATCACCGCGGCCACGATCGGCCGTGATCGGCACACCGCCGCGTGAACCAGCTGCCCATGAGCCGGCCCCGCTCGCCGAAGAGCTCCCGGGACGCGATCGGGAGAAGGGAATCGGAATGACCGTCAACGAGCACAGGCCCCTCCATCCGGAGGTCGAACCCGAGCCTGGCCAGCCCGCACGGGCCCGGCGAAGCCTGGCCGCGATCCTCGGCCTGGACCGGTTCAGCGGCCTTTACGTGTGGGCGGTGCTGGTCCTCATCTTCACGCTGTGGGTGCCGAGCCTGTTCGATACGGCCACCAACTTCCGGATCATCGCCGGGTCCCAGGCCATCACGGCCATGGTCGCCTTGGGCCTGATCGTGCCGGTGGCCTGCGGCGCCTTCGACCTGTCCATCGGCGGCACCCTCGGCATGGGGGTCTGCATCGTCGTCTGGTTCCAGGCCAACCATCATGGCTTCATCCTGGGCATCTTCGCCGCCGTGGCGTTCGGGCTGCTGGTCGGGCTGGTCAACGCGTTCATCGTGGTCAAGCTGAACGTCGACTCGTTCATCGCTACGCTCGGGATGGGCAGCATCCTGTCCGCTGGCACGACCTGGGTGACCGGAGGATTCCAGGTGGCCAGCGGCATCTCCCCGCACTTCACCGCCATCGGCCAGCGGCAGATCCTCGGCCTGCCGCTGCCGGTCTACTACATGGTGATTCTCGCCATCATCTTGTGGTGGCTGCTCGAGTACACGCCGGCCGGGCGGTACCTGTACAGCGTCGGCGGCAACCCGCAGGCCGCCCGGCTGGCGGGCATCCGGGTCGGCCGCATCACGACCAGCGCCTTCGCGGTCTCCGGTGTGGTGGCGGCGTTCGCCGGCGTCATGCTGGCCGCCGAGCTTGGCTCCTCCAGCCCGGACGTCGGCGTCCCCTACCTGCTGCCTGCCTTCTCCGCAGTATTCCTGGGCGCCACCCAGATCGTGCCCGGCCGGGTGAACGTGCTCGGCACGCTCATCGCGATCTTCCTGCTGGCGACGGGCGTCAAGGGGCTGCAGCTGGCCGGCGCGCCCGGTTATATCAACGACCTGTTCAACGGGGTCGCCCTGATCATCGCGGTGGCCCTGGCGGTCCGGACTACCCGCCATAGAGCGTGACGCTGATGGCTGACTCAGACGTGACCGAACAGCGGGTCAAGGTCGCGACCGCGTTGTTCGGCGCGTGGTCGGGCCCGGACCTGGACGGGCCGCGGCGTTACTTCGCTGAAGACGGCGTCCTCTACGACATCATCGGCGGCGAGCACCGCGGCTGGCCCGCCATCCGCGCCTACTTCGGGCACGGCCGGCATCGCTACCCCGACCTGGTGCTCGAGCCGACCGGGGACTTCTGGTCGCGCCCGGACGGGCTGGCCATGCTGTGGACGATGAGCGCCACCCAGACCCAGGACAACCTGGGCCCGGAGCTGGTAGGGCGGCGCTGGACCGTCGAGGGCATGTCGTACCTGATCTTCGACGGCCTGACCGTCATCCGCGAGGCGGACTACCACGACAGCGGGTCGCGGGAGCGGTCACTGCGCGGCGGTTAGCTCCACGGCCCGGCTGAGGAAGCGCAGGTGGACGGCCACCCCGATGGCCAGCAGGTCAGGGGTGGGACGGGCCGTGCGGCGGAAAACATCCAGGGCGGTGAGGTTGACGCAGGCGCCCTTCACCGAGTTGAAGGCCTCCCAGGCCCGCCAGGTCCGCTCGTCATAGGCCACGCCCGTGGTAGCGGCGATCCGGTCCTTCCACTGCTGCGGGGAACCCAGCCGACGGCCGCGGATCAAGGCGAGGTAGGCCCAGTCCTCGGCCGCGTCGCCCGCGTGGGCCAGCTCCCAGTCGATGACCGCGGCGACGCCGGCGGCATCCTGCAAGGCGTTCCCCGGCCCGGGGTCGCCGTGCACGATGACCGATGGCCCGGTGGGCCGCAGGTTGGCGCGCAGCCAGGCGAAGCCCCGCTCGAGCAGCGGAATCGGATACGTGACGGCCGACCGGTACACCTCGTGCCAGTGCCGCAGCTGAGCGTCGATGACCAGCTCCGGCGCGCAGCCAGCCGGGATGCCGTCGATGGCCGCGACCTCGTCCACGGCCGCCTGGCCGAGCCCGTACAACCGGGCCAGGGCGCGCAGGACGTCGTCGAGGCCCTCGTCATCGGTCCGCGCGCGGCCATCGACGTAGTCCATGACGAAGAACGGATGGCCGAGAACGCCGGGATCCGGCTCCTCCCACAAGATGGCGGGCACCGGATAGCCGCGGGCCCGCAGGATCCGCATGACCGATGCCTCGCGACGCCCCTCGGTAGCGAACATGCCGTCCTGCTCGATCCGCACCACGCCGTGCCCACCGGTCCAGCGCACATCGAGCATGAGCCGGCTGAACCCTCCGACGATGACGGTCGCATGCTCCAGCCGGGCGCCGGGTCCGGCCCGGCGAGCCAGCCACTGGCCGAGCCGGTCCACCAGGTAGGGGTCGGGCGCCGGCGGGCCGCCTTCGGGGTCCCGGTGGTGGCCGGTGAACAGCTCGAGCAGCGGAGCCGCCGCCTTGACGTCCTCCTCGAACCACTGCCGGCATAGGGCATACACCGGCCTGGCCCGTTCGGCGGATGCCGCATGGCCCGCCACCTGGCCGCCGGTCACCGCGTCGCTGCCGGTCACCGCGTCGCTGAGCAGGCGGCCTGCCGCGTCCAGGACCTGCCGGTCATCCGCACCGGGCAGGCCGAGCAGTTCGCGCAGCACGGCCGCGCGTTCCGGGTTGGGGTCAGGCCCGCGGGCCGCGCCGTAGTCGGCCACCTCCTGCCAGCGCCGCTGTTCAGCGTGGCTGAGGGGCAGCCGCTCCGCGCGCCGCTGCGCGTCGCGCAGGGCCGCGTCCTCGACGAATACGGTCATAGCAGGGCCAGGGCCCTGGCCTCGGCCGCGAAGTCGTACCCGGCCCCCCAGACCGGATCGGACATCGCGTCCGGCGCGTCGGCGAACGGCGAGGAACAGAACCACTCGTACGTCTGCCGGTGCCCCTCGACGAAGCCGCGCTCATCAGGCAGGCTGAGCTGGCGCGCCTTCTCCGTGGAGATCACCGCGTGGTGCCGGACGCCGAACAAGTGGCCGAAGAGCGGGCCAGGCACCTTCCCCAGCAGCTCGTCGGGCAGCAGGTAAAGGTCCGGCTCGACCCCGACGATCTCGGCCAGCGCGTGCACGTAGCCCGCCGTGGTGACGGCCTGCCCGGTCGTGTTGACCACCTCCCCCGCGACGGCCTGCGGAGACTGGGCCATGGCCAGCAACTGCGCGCACAGGTCGTCGACGTGGCCGTAGTTCCCGGTGACCAGCCCGCCGTGCGGCAGCAGCACGGGCAGCTTGCGCCGCAGCCGCAGGAACATGGCGGTCTCCATGTCCAGGATGTTATTGTCCGGGCCGTAGATCGCGGCCGGCCGGGCGATGCTGCCCGGGAACCCGGTCTGCTCGTGGCGCTTGCGCACCTCCGCCTCGGCGTACGCCTTGAAGCCGCCGTAGCTGGTGGTCGGGTCGGCCGAGGTTGGCTGGTCCTCGGTCCACGGCATCAGCGGGCTTGGCTGGTAGGCCATGATCGAGGAGACGAAGACGTAGGCCGCGGTGCGTCCGTCGAACAGCGCGAGCAGGTCGGCGATGGGCGAGCCGCCCGCGACCATCACGAAGCCAGACACGTCGAAGATGGCGTCCCACTCGGTCCCCTCAAGAGCGGACCGCATCGAGCCGACGTCGGTACGGTCGGCGATGTACCGGCGGACCTCCGGCGGCAGCGCGCTGGGGGTCCGGCCCCGGTTGAGGACGCCGACCTCGTGGCCTTGCCCGGCTAGCAGGAGCACAAGGCGACGGCCGACGAACGTCGAGCCGCCTAGGACGAGCGAGCGCATAGGGCCTCCGGTGGTGGGAGAAGTGGGACGTGAAGGCGGCAGCATGGTCTCCCGGACCGACTCAGGTCAGCGCGCCTGAGGCGCGGCCAAGCGGCGGCAGCTGGCGGTCGTCCCGGCCGGTGGCGCCCGCCGCCCGGAGCTCTCGCTCGGCCAGCCGCCAGCCGTCCCCGGCCCGCGTCCAGCGGTCGATGTAGCGGCCATAGAGAGTCCACTCGGAACCGTCGTAGCGGCGGTGCCAGGCGATGACCGCGCTCTGGGCGGTGGCCGAGTCCGGACCCTGGAAGTCGATCTCGATGTTGCTCAGGTGGTGGCTGGTCTGCGCGTAGCCGGCCAGCGCGGTGCGCAGTTTCTCGGTCAGGGCCGCGCGCCCGACGATCCAGTCGTCCGGGTGGTAGCTGACCCGGCAGTCCTCGGTGAACACCGCCGCCTGCTCCCCGGGCTGGTTCAGGTCGGCCCACCGCGTGTAGGCGGCCATCAGGGCCGTGATCTCCTGACGGTCCAGCAGCTGTGTCAGCAGCAAAGGATCAGGCACCGCGAACCTCCGAACGTACCGGGGAACCACTTCCCGGCACCCGATAGAAACTATAGTGGGTCAATAGTTTTACCGGCTACCTGCTGGTCCGCCAGAAGATCGGTATGAGGGCGCTGCGCATGACACTCTTCGGTGCTCCCGGCAAGGGACTTGAGCTTTACCACATTGGCCTGGCCGTCCCGGACCTGGGCACGGCCATGAAGCAGTACACCGCGTCGTTCGGGTTCAGCTGGGCCACGATCCACGAGAGCACTGCCGAGGTGATCGCCGACGGCGAGCGGCGCCAGGCCGAGATCGCCGTGACTTACTCGATCCAGGGTCCACCCTACCTGGAGCTGGTGCAAGAACGCCGCGGGTCGATCTGGGGTGCGGACGGGTTCGCGCTCAGCCACGTCGGCTTCTGGGCTGAGGACCTCGGCGCCGGGCGCCGCGCGCTTGAGGAGTCCGGCCTGGCGGCCCGGGTACATGACGCCGGGCGGGACGGGCGGCCGCCCCGGTTCAGCTACCACCCGTTCGCGGGCGGCCTGTGGATCGAGCTGGTGCACACGTCGTTCAAGGCCCAGCTGGCCGACTGGATCGCCGCTACGCTCGCCGGGTCCGGCTGAGCCGGGCCGCCCCGGCCGGACCCGCGGCGCTGACCATAGTTTCTGCAGAGCCGTTTCGGTAAGGTAGGCCCTACTGACGGGAAGGACGGCAGCGTGCTTCTTCGGTTCGACGAATACCCGTTCCACCAGATCACTGCGTCGTTTGCCGGCGTGGCGGGGAGCGACCCGCAGTGGAACGACGGGCACTACGTTTGCCTGAGCGACCAGGCCGGGCAGGTATGCCTGACCTCGTCGCTTCGTCTCTACCACAACAACGACGTCCTGGACGGGTTCGTGTGCCTGCGGCACGACGGCCGACAGCACAACATCCGGCTGTCGCGCCGGCTGCGCCCGCACATGGACGAGCTGGCCGTAGGCCCGCTGCGGCTGGAGATCCTCGAGCCGATGCGGACGGTGCGGCTGGTCCTGGAGGACAACGAGTTCGGTTTCACGCTGGACGTGACCTGCCGCAGCTCAACGGTGCCGTACGAGGATCCGGCCGAGGTAACGCGCATTGACGGCCGGCTGATCAGCGAGCGGATGACCTACGAGATCACCGGGAAATGCGACGGGTGGGCCGAGGTCGGTGGCGAGCGGTTCGGCCTGGACGCGGCGACGGACTCGTTCTTCAGGAACCACTCGTGGGGCTACCAGGCGGGCCGCGGCGGCCCGCGGCTGTACGCCGCGCCGACCATTGGCGCCCGCCGGAGGGTGCCCGGCGTCCGGCAGTGGGTGCTGTTCGACATGCCCGACCACGGCGGCTTCTACTTCATCGATCCGAGCGGCCGCCGGGCGTCGGGCCAGGGCGCCGTCATGCTGGCCGACCGCAGCGTCGCGGTGACCGCCGTGGAGCATGACCTGCAGTTCTACGACGGCGGACGGCGGCTGCGGGCGGGCACGTTCGGCCTGACCGACGCCGAGGGGGTGGTCCGCAGGTACCAGGTCGAGGACCTCGGCTGGGTGTACTGCCAGGGCGGCGGGTACTTCGGCGGCTTCGACGACGGGCTGGGCCAGGGCGTTTACCGCGGTGACTATCACGTGGAAGGTGAGGTCTGGAACGTTTCGCATCCCACCCAGATCACCGACGAGACCGGGCGGACCTTTGAGTTCGACCATGCGTGGGCGGAGAACTTCACCCGGCTGACCAGCGACGGTCAGGCCGGGCTGGCGCACTTCGAGTGCGTGGTCATCACCGAGCCGCAGGAATGGTCGGCGCATCCCGGGAAGGCCAGCGCGGATGGCTGACTCGGTGCAGCAGATCACGGCGCTGGTGCACCATTACTGCGAGCTGTTCGACACCGGGCAGTTCGACGAGTTCGCGGCGCAGTTCGAGCGCGGGCAGTGGCACCGCGCCGACCCGGGCGCGGTAGCGGCCCGCCGCTGGATCGATGACAACGTGCACGTCTACGACGGGCTGCCGCGGACGAAACATCTGACCACCAACCTGACCGTGCAGGTCGACGAGCAGGGCGCCGAGGTGGATGTGCTGTCCGGCGGGCGGCTGGTGCTGGCCGTCGGTACCGGCTGGAACCCAGTGGAGTACGAGAGCCTGGGCGTGCCGTTCGGCGGGCGCGGACGGCGGCTGGACGAGCAGGTCGAGCTGCTGCGCAGGCTGTGGCGGGAGCCCGTGCTCGACTACCGGGGCGAGTTCCACCGGGTCGACCGGGCCGGGATACTGCCGCGGCCGGTCCGGGGCAGTATCCCGCTGTGGTTCGGCGGCAGCGCCGAGGTGTCGCTGGTCCGGGCCGCGCGCACCGGGGACGGCTTCGTGTTCGGCTCGGCGGGCCCCCGTACCCACCGCCGGGCCGCCCGCGAGTACGACCTGCTCGCCGCCGACGGCCGCGACCCGGCGACCTTCGGCCTGGACGCGATGATCGACTACGCGCTCGGGCCGCAGGGCTGGGCCGACGAGGCTCCCGCCTGGGAGGCCCAGGGCGGGACTATCCTGTCCATCCAGACGATGCAGTCGGGCACCGGCTACCAACGGGTGTCGCATCATAAGCTGGCTGACCCGGCGGCTCACATCGCCGCGCTCGGCGAGTTCGCCCGGGTGCTGCGGGGCGGCTAGCGTTCCTCCCGCCAGGCCTCGCTCGATGTAGTGGACGCCCGGAACGCCGCGTGCACGCCGGTCATGGTCTGTCTCGGCTCGTCCAGCAGCGCCCGGAACGGCGCCCCCACCGCGTCGCGGACCAGTTCGGCGAAGCGGTCGGGCCAGATCGTCGGCTGGCCGGCCAGCCAGCCGTCGAGCGCGAGCCCGGCAACCTGGGCCGGGGTGGCCTTGGCGGTGGTCTTGAAAGCGGCTCCCATGTCCGTGTCGATGAATCCAGGCAGGACGACAGTCACCGTCCCGCCAGCCTCGCGCAGTTCCTCGCGCAGATCGAGCGCGAGCATCAGGCAGGCCGCCTTGCTGGCGCTATAGACCGGCGCGCTGCGCGACAACGCCACCGCGCTGACCGACAGCACGAAGATGACGCCAGAACCAGCCCGGCGCAGGGTCGGAGCGAAGGCCCGGACCAGGCCCAGCGGCCCGAAGAAGTTCACCTCGAGCACCTCGCGGAAGATGGCCTCCTCGACGTCGCTCAGTACCGGCTGCTGGCAGGTGACGCCTGCGTTGCAGACCAGCAGATCGACGTCGGGGTGCTCCCTGGCCACCGCGGCGATCTGGGTCCGGTCGGTGACGTCGAGCCGGGCCGGCACGACGCGCGCCGGATCCTCGAACGGAGGCAGCGACGTGACCTCGCGCGCGGCCGCGACCACGATCGCCGCCCGCCGGCTGAGCGCGGCGCTGACGAAAGCCGCGCCGACCCCGCGATTGGCCCCGGTGACCAGCACCTTCCGTCCGGTCAGGTCCATCCTTGCCTCCTGATACTCGCGGCTGGCTCAGCGGTAGGTGATCAGCGACCGGTCACCCTCCAGGTGCGCGTGGTCGTTGAAGGTCAGCAGGTGGGTCCCGGTCCGGCCGGTGATGAGCCTGGTGACGCTGGTATTCACGACCACCCGGGCCAGGGCCGGCCACCGGTCGGCGGGCAGGCCGGTGAGCTGGGCGCAGGCCACCGCGATCACCCCGGCCGACGTCACGGCCATGGTCGTGCCCGGCTCGGCCGTCAGCTCGGCGACCACGGCTCCGACCCGGGCGGTGAAGGCACCGTGCGGTTCCGGGTAGTCGGTGCCGCCCTGAATCCACCGGCCGATGGCCTCATCCAGCGTGGACTGCAGCGCCAGGCGCGACTCCGGCGTGACGGCCGAGGCGAACGGATCACCGGTGCTGTCCGCGGCCAGGACCCCCAGGTGGTCGTACTCGTCCAGCCGGTCATCGGCGTGCAGCTCACCCGGCGGAAGGCCCAGCTCGGCCAGGACCGTACAGGCGGTCTCCCGCTGGCGGGCCAGGGCGCCGCACCAGGCCTGGCTCACCCGCAGGTCGGCGCGGGCCAGCCGGGCTCCCACCAGCTCGGCCTGCCGGCGGCCGAGCTCGGACAGCTCGTCGTAGTTGGACGTGCCGAGGGAGCCCTGGCCGTGCCGGACGAGCAACAGCACACCCACGTCAGTCACCCATCCCGGGCCGGCACCCAGTCGGTGGTGGCGGTCTGCTGCCAGGTCAGGGGGGTGACCGAGGCCACCTGATCGTGGACGATGGCGTGAATGTCGGTGCCCGGCTCCAGCCGGGCGGGATCGACCACCAGGTCGACGGCGAACTGGTACGGCTGGTCCAGCGGCCGACCAGAACCCGGCCGGCGCCGGACGTAGTAGGGCTGCTGGCTCTGCACCGTCTTGCGCAGCTCGGTGCGGGTCGTGGCGCTGCGGGGCACGTTGAGGTTGAGCACGGACACCCCGGCTGGCATGCCGTCCGTTAGTACCTGCCGGGCCAGCAGCCGGGTAAAGTGCCCGGCGGCGGTCCAGTCGACGGTGCCGAATGTCCGCCACTCGCTGACCTGGGCGGTAATCGCGGCGGCGATGGCCGGGATGCCTAGGGAGTCCGCCTCGAACGCGGCGCCGACGGTCCCGCTGACGCCGATGCCGCCGCCGACGTTCTCGCCGTAGTTGATCCCGCTGACGCACAACGCGATCGGCCGCGCGGCCAGCTCCAGGACCGCGTGGGTCACGGCCATCACCGGTGATCCGGTGATGGCGAAGCCGGGCATGGCCCGGCCGGCGATCTGCATCTGGACCTGCTTGATCACCCCGGCGCCCGCGTCGGTCAGGAAGGCCCGGCTCATGGCCGTCTGCTGGGTGGCCGGCGCGACCAGGAGCAGCTCGCCCAGGTCAGCCACGGCCTCGGCGGCCGCGTACAGCCCCGGCGAGCCCAGCCCGTCGTCATTGGTGACCAGGATCAGCGGCGGTTCAGGCACGGGCGCAGCCTACGGCGTTCCGCGTGGTGGCAGCGGTATTACCGTGCCGCGGTCCATGGCCCCCCGGTAGAGCATGTGCATGGCGCGGGAGGCGAACCGCCACCCATCCGGCGTACGTACGTACTCGTCGTCGTAGTGCCCTAGGTGCAGGGTGCCGTCGCCCTGCGCGCGGTTGTTGAACTCGATGATGTACCACGAGCCGCGGGCGCGGTCTCCCCCGATGTCGTCGATCAGGCCGGTCGTCACCACCTGCCCGACCCAGTCGTACTTGGCGATGGCCGTGCGCCACAAGCCCAAGGTCTCAGCCCGGCCGGAGGTGACCCGGCCGCCGCCCAGGTCCCAGCGGCAGTCCTGCGCCCAGGTCGCCGCCCAGGCATCCGGGTCGCGGCGGCAGACCGCGTCGGCGTACCGGGCCACCAGCGTCCGGATGGCCAGCTCGTCTTCTACACTCATGCCCTCTCCCTCGGTTCAGGCCGCGGCCGCGGCGACGGCCCGGGTGGCCTCGGCCAGCCGCCGGGCCACCTCGCCGGCCGGGCGCGACTGCAGGTCGACGGACATCACCTCGACCGACAGCGGCAGGCGCACGCCCATCTCATCGACCACACGGAGGAAGCCGGCCAGGTCGAAGTCGCCGTCTCCTGGCACATTCCGGTGCCGGGTGCAGTCGGTGTAGTAATCCGGGTCGACCCGCTGCCGCGGCCCGTCGTTGAACTGGACGGTGAGGATGGCTTCGGCGGGGATGGCGCGCAGCATGTCGTCGTCGTTGGCGCCCCGGAAGTGGTGCCAGCTGTCCAGGCAGATACCGCCGTTAGCCCGGCCGGCCGCGGTGACGATCTGCATGGCCGAGGCCGCGTCCGGGATGTTCGACATCTCGGGCAAGAACTCGATGGCCGCGGCCAGGCCGTGCTCGGCCGCGCGGTCGCAGACGCCGGCGAAGGCCTCGGCCGCGTCGTCCAGGGTGCCGGTGTAGGGCCCGACCACTTGGACGTGGTGGCCCGGCCCGAGCGCGTCGCTCAGGGCGAAGGCCGACCGTTCGGCCGCCCGGTAGGCCGCCCGGTCGGGTCCGGTGGCCGACCAGCCGCGCAGCGCCTCGATCTCGACCACCCGCAGCCCGTACTGGTCGAGCACGGCCCGCAGGTCGGCGTCCCGGGCCCCCTCGGCCCGCAGCCGCTGGTAATCGCCGACGTACAGTCCCATCGCGGCGAACCCGGCCTCGGCGGCAGCCCGGACCCGCTCCTCGAACGGGCGGAACCGGCCCAGGCTGAAGTGGCTGAGGATCAGGTCATCGGGCCCTAGGTCGGCGTAGCCGGGCAGCGCGGCCAGCGCGGCCGCCGCGGTGCTCATGCCGGGCGGCCCGCCCTCACTGGCCCGTACCGGCGGGGACCCCGCTGCGGCCGGCCTCGCGGACCAGGTCCCGCCGGTGCGCCCACCGGCCGTGCTCGCCCGGGGCGACGTTCTCCTTCGACCCGGTGGTCAGGCCGCCGTCGACGACCAGAACGTGCCCGCTGACGAACCCGGCGTCGTCGCTGGCCAGCCACAGGGCGGCGTGCGCGATGTCGGTGGCCTCGCCGATCCGGCCGCGCAGCGGCGTCCGGGTCCGGAACGCCTCCCGGGCCTCGTCCATGGCGTCCGGGTCGCCGGTCAGGTTGGCCGCGTTCATCGGCGTGAGGATCTTGCCCGGGGCGATCGCGTTCACCCGGATCGACCAGGCGCCCAGCTCGGCGGCGACGTTCCTGGTCAGCGCGATGACCGCGCCCTTGGCCGCACCGTAGATGTGCGGGCCGAGCCCGCCCTGCAGCGCGCCGATGCTCGTGGTGTTCAGGATCACCCCGCTGCGCTGGGGCTTCATCACGCGGGCGGCGTGCTTGCAGCCGAGGAACACCGACCGCACCAGCACGGCCATGGTGAACTCGTATTCCTCCAGCGGGATCTCGTCGATCCCGCCGTGCGTGCCGACGATCCCGGCGTTGTTGAACATGCAATCCAGTCGGCCGAACTCGCGTACCGCGGTGTCGACCGCAGTCGCCACGTCCCGTTCGGCCGAAACATCACAGTGCAGATAACGGGCCCGGTCGCCGAGATCGGCGGCCACCCCCTGCCCGCGCTCGTCCTGAATGTCGGTGAGGAGCACGCTGGCGCCCTCGGCGTGCATCAGCCGGGCGGTGGCCTCGCCCAGCCCGCTGGCCGCGCCGGTGATCACGGCGACCTGACCAGAAACTCGTCCTGCCACGGCTCTCCCTCCGACGGCCCGCGCTGCCGCACGAGCGCGACTATCTTGTCATCGACTACAATAACCATCGAGCTGGGGTTGGCCCAGCCCCTGGCTTAGCGGAGTGCTTAGACGAGCACGGCGCGAACAAGCTCGCGTGCCTGCCGGGTCGCGAACGACAGCCGGCGCGGCGCGTAAGCGTCGCCCAGCACGTGCACCTCCTGATGCCGGGGCCGCAGCTGCTGGTACAGCGCGTCGTCGGAGATGGAGCCGCACGCGAGGACGACGGTGTCGGCGCCGTCGAGCTTCCAGCGCCGGTTGCTGTAGGAATGAGCCAGCTCGATGGCGTCGGCGCCGATGCCGACGACGCGTGCCATGGGTACCAGCCGTGCCCCTTCGGCGTCCAGCCGGGCCAGCACCGACCCGATTGAGTACTTGCCGACCTGCGGGGACGGCGCGGGCGACTGATAGACCAGCGTCACCTGATGGCCTGTCCCGGCCAGGTGATCGGCCACGGCCAGCGGCCCGGCGCGGTCGTCTTCGGACACCACGACCACCCGGTCGCCGTGCGGCACGCGGCCGGTGAGCGCGGCCACCGAGGTGATCACGTGGGGCAGTTCGGTGCCCGGAACATCGGGGAGGCGGGGACGGGCGCCGGTGGCGACGACGATGACGTCCGGCTCGCGGGTGATGACGTCATCGGGGCCTGCCTCGACACCGAACTCGATCGATACCGGCAGGTGCAGCAGGCGGCGCTGCTGCCAGTCGATCCAGTCGGCGTACTGGTGGTTCATCCGGGCCAGCGCGGCCACCGCGAGCTGGCCGCCGATCCGGTCGGAGCGTTCCAGCATGGTCACGTGATGCCCGAGCTCGGCGGCCAGCGCGGCCACCTCGGTCCCGGCCGGCCCGGCGCCGACAACCAGCACCTGGCGGGCAGCGCCAGGCCGGGACGGCGCCGTCTCGAACTCCCGGCCTGCCTCCGGATTGACCGAGCAGGCGAACGGCAGTCCTTCGCCCGACCGCCGGTTGATGCAGTCGTTGACCGCGATGCAGGGGCGTACGTCATGGCGGCGGCCCGTGCGGAGCTTCTCGACCAGCCGCGGGTCCGCGATGAGGGCCCGGGCCATCCCGACCAGGTCGGCCTGCCCGGCGGCCAGGATGGCCTCGGCGACCTGCGGGTGGACGACGCGGCCGGCGTAGACGGTCGGCAGGTGGGTCGCGGCCTTGGCCTGCCCGGCCAGGCCGGACCACTCCCCCTCGCGATGCAGCCCGATCGGCACGTAGCTGGGCGAGCCCCAGTTGCTGCCCATGTCGAAGCTGAAGTAGTCGACGGTGCCGTCCGCGGTGAAGGCCGACACGAACCCGGCGCAGTCCTCGACGCCGTAGCCGCCCTCGATCATCTCGTCCAGGCACAGGCGCAGGCCGAGGGTGATGGGCCGGCTCACATCGCGGCGGATCGCCTCGCACACCTCGCGCACGATGCGCCGGCGCCCCTCCAGACCGCCGCCGTACCCGTCGTCGCGCCGGTTCGTTCGCGGTGACAGGAACCACTGCAGCACGTCGTCGTGGTTGCTGTGCAACTCGATCGCGTCGGCGCCCGCCTCGGCGGCCAGGGCCGCCGACTTCCCGTACTCGCGAACCAGCCAGGCGATCTCATCGGTATCGAGCCGGTGCGGGATGGCGTGGTCGAGATGGCCGGACAGGGTCTGCGACGGCGCGATGGGCATGCCGCCCTGCAGGACCATCTGCACAGTGCCGAAACCGCCTACGCCGTGCACCCGGTCCAGGTACCGCCCCATCCGCTCGACGAACAGCGGATGGGTGAAGAAACCCTCGGCGTTGGCCCCGATGCCACTCGGCTCGAACCCGGGAATGAGCGGGTTGCGGACGAAGACCGGCCCGCCGCCCGCCCACTGCATGCCACCATCGATCCGGGCCAGCCAGTACCGGCACATCCGCTCGAACTGCTCCTCGGTACCGAGCAGCGCGCCACCCCCGCCACTGTGCGGCGGGATCACCAGCCGGTGGCCGAGCGACATGGTACCTACCCGGATGGGCGAGAAAATGTCACCCACGGCATTCACCATGGCGCTCCTTCTTGCCGGCTCCTGAACGGCGAACCGGACCCGCGCGGCCGCCAGAGCGCGACTATCTTGTCATCGACTACAATAACCATCGAGCTGGGGTTGGCCCAGCCCGGGCGGCGCACCGGAGTGTATGACGTGGAGATCCTGATCGTCGGCACCATCGAGATCGACCCGGAGCGCCGGACGGCCCTACTGGAGGCGGTGTGGCCTTACGCAGCCCGCGGTGGTCGACTGGCTTGAGGCGCACACGCCGGTGCAGTTCGAGACGCTGGCCGGCATGAGCGACTACCCGGAGCACCCGGGCGGACGGCGCGAGGGCCGCTCGGTGGAGTGCCCGCTGTTCCCGTTCGAGGAACTGGCGGAGTGGGCCGGGCGGGAGCCGGCCGGGAGGCAACCGCTTGGGACACAGCCACCCGGGTGGCGGTCGGCGCGGACGGGCGACAGGAAAGGAGCAGCCAGTGAGCGACGGAAAGACCCGGCCGTTCCGGTTCTCGGTGCAGGCCTTCGAGGCCGAGTCGGGCCGGCAGTGGACCGACCTGGCCCGGCGGGCCGAGGACCTGGGGTACTCGACCCTGTTCACCACCGACCATTACTTCGGCCCGGGCGCCATCGCGGAGGCCTCCGGGCACCGCCCGGTCGACGTCGCGCCGCTGACCGCGATGACGGCGGCGGCCATGGCGACCACCCAGCTGCGGGTGGGCTGCCGGGTGTTCTGCGCCGACTACCACAACCCGGTCATCCTGGCCAAGGAGGTCGCGACGCTGGACATGCTGTCCGAGGGCCGGGTGGAGGTCGGGCTGGGCGCCGGCTGGGTGGCCGCCGAGTACGAAGGCCTAGGCATCGAGATGGAACG
>PMOU01000113.1 GCA_003161205.1 Actinomycetota bacterium
CATCGTGCGCTGGTACATCCACAGGATGTAGATCGCGGCCAGGATGATCCCCGCGGTGGCCAGGATGGCCGGCAGCTTGTACCGGGAGAACGTCCCGACCAGGACAAGGAACTCGCTGACGAAGGTGGAAAGGCCGGGCAGCGAGAGCCCGGCCAGGCCGGAGATGAGGAACAGGCCGGCCAGCACCGGGGCGACCTTCTGCACGCCGCCGAAGTCCGCGATCCGGGACGACCCGCGCCGGGTGATGAGGAACCCGGCCAGGATGAACAGCGCGCCGGTGGCGAACCCGTGGTTGACCATGTACAGCGTCGCGCCCGCCACGCCCTGGCTGGTCATCGCGAAAATACCGAGCGCGATGAAGCCGAAGTGCGAGACCGAGGTGTAGGCGATCAGCCGCTTCATGTCCTGCTGGCCGATCGCGACGATGGCTCCGTACAAGATCCCGACCACGGCCAGCGCGATCACCAGCGGCGTGAAGTACTTCGCGCCGGCCGGGAACAGCTCGAAGCAGTACCGCAGCATCCCGTAGGTGCCGACCTTGTCCAGCACGCCGACGAGCAGCACGGCCGCGCCGGGCTGGGAGGCCGCGGCGGCGTCGGGCAGCCAGGTGTGGAACGGCCACAGCGGCGCCTTGATCGCGAAAGCGATGAAGAACCCGAGGAACAGCCATTTCTGCACGGTCGGGCTCAGCGAGATCTGGCTGAGCTCGCTGAACAGGAACGAGCCGTGGTGCCCGGTCACGCCGCTGTGCGTGGAGTACACGTAGAGCGCGATGACCGCGACCAGCATGAGCAGCCCGCCGAGCAGGCTGTAGAGCAGGAACTTGACCGCCGCGTACTGCCGCTTGCCGACCCCGTAGCTGCCGATCATGAAATACATCGGCACCAGCATGGCCTCGAAGAACACGTAGAACAGGAAGACGTCGGTGGCCGCGAAGACCCCGATCATCATCGTCTCGAGCACCATCATCAGCGCGAAGTACGTCTTGACGCTGTGTTTCGCCCCCCCGGAGGGGGCCCCAGGGGGGGACGGGGGGGCGGGCAGCCCCTCCGTTGGGGGGGTCTGGGGGGGGTTACCCCCCGAGATAACATCTCGCCAGGAAGCGAGGATCACCACCGGCATCAGCACCGCGGACATGGCGATGAGCACCAGCGCGATGCCGTCCACCCCGACCGCGTAGTGCACGCCGAACGCCGGGATCCAGGAGTAGACCTCGGTGAACTGGTAGTTCGGGCCGCCGACCTGGAACTTGACCGCGATGATGATCACCACGACGAGCGTCACCAGCGAGAACGCCAGCGCCAGCCATTTGGCGGCCGCCTCGCGCGCGCGCCGGTCAGCGGCCGCGCTGTCGCGGGGCAGGCCGGGGATCGCCATGATCACGATCGCGCCGAGGAGCGGGACCGCGCCCGCGACCGTCAGCCAGGGAAAGCCGTTCATCAGAGCCTCACCACCAGGAGGAGGGTGACCAGAGCAGCGGCACCGACGAACATGGACAGCGCGTAGGACCGGACGAAGCCCGTCTGCGTCTTGCGGACCCGCCCCGATGTCCCGCCGACCAGGGCAGCCAGCGAGTTCACCAGGCCGTCCAGGCCGCGGTTATCGAAGTACACCGACAGCCTGGTCAGCCACTGGCCGGGCCGCATCAGGACCGATTCGTTGAACGCGTCGCCGTAGAGGTCTTTTCGGGCCGCGATGACGGGAAACCGGCCGCGCGGCGCCTGCGCGGGCACCGGCACCCGGCCGTACATCACCCAGGCCAGGCCCACGCCCGCGAGGACGAGAACGAGGGCCACGATGCCCGGCACGGTGAAGAGCCCGTGCGCTGTGGGCGGCACCCCGGTGACCGGGCCCAGGAAGGTCTCGAACCGGCGCCCGATGATCAGGAACCCCCCCGCCCCGATCGAGCCGACCGCGAGCAGGATCATCGGCACCGTCATCGTGCCCGGCGACTCGTGCGGATGGTACTCCCCGACGGCGCCGTGAGCGCCCTGCGCCGAGGACCCGGCCAGCGGCTCGGCCGTCTCGTGCGGCTCGGCCGAGGCGGCCGCCGTTTCCCAGCGCCGCTGGCCGAACCAGGTCATCAGCATCACCCGGGTCATGTAGAACGCGGTGATGCCGGCCCCGAGGATCGCGCAGGTCGCCAGGATCGCCCCGGACGTGCCGCCTTTGTCCCAGGCCGCCTCGATGATGCCGTCCTTGGTGAAGAACCCGGAGAACGGCGGGATCCCGATGATGGCCAGGTAACCGAGCCCGAACGTGGCGAAGGTGACCGGCATGAGGCGGGCTAGCCCGCCGTACCGCCGCATGTTCACCTCGTCGTTCATCCCGTGCATCACCGATCCGGCCCCGAGGAACAGTCCGGCCTTGAAGAACCCGTGCGCGATCAGGTGCGCGATGGCGAACACGTAGCCCGCCGGGCCGAGGCCGGCCGCGAGGATCATGTAGCCGATCTGGCTCATGGTGGAGCCGGCCAGTGCCTTCTTGATGTCGTCCTTGGCGCAGCCGATGATCGCGCCGAACAGCAGCGTGACCGCGCCCACCACCGTGATCCCCAGCCGCGCGGTGGGCGACAGGGCCAGGATCGGGTTGGACCGCACCAGCAGGTAGACGCCNNGCCGACACCGGAGTGGGGCCTTCCATCGCGTCGAGCAGCCAGGACTGCAACGGCACCTGCGCGGACTTGCCGCACGCGCCCAGGAGCAGCAGCAACCCGAGCGCGGTGGCCACGCCGCTGCCGCCGGAGTGCACCGCGCCGAAGACCCCGCTGAACTGAACGGTGCCGAACTCGCTGAACATCAAGAAGATGGCCAGGGTGAGACCGGCGTCACCGACCCGGTTGACGATGAACGCCTTCTTGGCCGCCACCGCCGCCGACGGCTTGTACTGCCAGAACCCGATCAGCAGGTAGGACGCCAGGCCGACACCCTCCCACCCGACGTACAGGCCCAGGTAGTTGTCGGACAGCACGAGCAGCAGCATCGCGGCGACGAACAGGTTCAGGTAACCGAAGAACCGGCGCCGGTCGGTGTCGTGCTCCATGTAGCCGATCGAGTAGATGTGGATCAGCGAGCCGACCCCGGTAATCAGCAGCACGAAGCTGATCGAGAGCTGGTCGGTGAGCAGCCCCATGTTCACCTGCAGGCCCGCGACCGGGATGTAGGAGAACAGGTGCAGGTCCTGGCTGCGATCGCGGTCCCCGAGCATGGTGAAGAAGACGATCAGGCCCACCACGAAGGAGCCAATCGGCATCGCCGCGCCGAGCAGGTGGCCCCACCGGTCCGTGCGGCGGCCGCCGACCAGCAGCACCACGGCACCGAACAGCGGGAAGGCGAGCAGCAGCCACGACAGCCGCAGCGCCCCGGCCGCGGACACGGTGGTCACGGTGGCGGCCAGGGCATGGGCATGGGCCGTGCCTGTCAACGTCGTCATCCCCTTCAGCTCAGTACTTCAGCAGGTTGGCGTCGTCTACCGAAGCGGACCTGCGGGCCCGGTAGATCGCCATCAAGATCGCGAGGCCGACGACGACCTCGGCCGCGGCCACCACCATCACGAAGAACGCGATGACCTGTCCGTCCAGGTTCCCGTGCATGCTGGCGAACGCGACGAAGGCCAGGTTGCACGCGTTCAGCATCAGCTCGATGCACATGAACACGACGATGGCGTTGCGCCGCACCAGGACGCCGACCGCGCCGATCACGAACAAGATCACGGCCAGGGCCACGTAATGCACCGGGGTCATGAATCAGCCCTCCCGGACGAGGTCAGCGGGTCGGGCTCCCGCTCGCCGCTTTCCGCCGTGAGAGCTTCCGGCTCTTTCCCGGGCCGAACGGCCGGTGGTGCGTCCGCGACACCACGCGGGGCGAGCACCGTGCTGACCGACAGATCGGAGGTACTGCCGTCCGGCAGCAGGGCCGGCCGGTCGGCGGCATCGTGCAGCGCGTACACGCCGGGCGACGGGTCCGGCGCCATGTGGCCGCTCTCCAGCCGGCGGGTGGCGAGCTCCCGCTGCGTCGGCCGGGGGCTGGTGCGCTCGCGGTGCGCGAGCACCATCGCGCCGAGCGCCGCGGTGATGAGCAGCGCGCCGGTGACCTCGAACGGGAACACGTAGGTGGTGAAGATCAGGGTGGCCAGCCCGGTCAGGTTGCCGGACTGGGTCGCCACGCTCGACGGCGTCGCCGGGCCGAGGGCGGCGTGCCCGATGCCGAGGATCAGGATCACGAAAAAGCCGATGGCGACCAGGCCGGCCGCCATCCGCTGACCCTTGATCGTCTCGGTGACCGAGTCCTCGGAGCTGATCCCGATGAGCATGATGACGAACAGGAACAGCATGAGGACCGCGCCGGTGTAGACGATGATCTGCACGAACGCGAGGAACGGCGCGCCCTGCATGGCGTACATGGTCGCCAGCGCGAGCATCACGACGGCGAGCATCATGGCGCAGTGCACGGCCCGCCTGACCAGGATCATGGCCAGCGCCGACCCGACCGAGGCGATGGCCAGGATCCAGTAGATGGTCTCCCGTGCGATCTCATCGGTGTTGGTGCCGGTGTTCGTGCCGGCCGCGAGTACGTGCTTCATCCGCGGTCCCCCCCGTCGGCTTGGCCCGCGGGCCTTTCGCCCGCCGGTGCCTGCCCGGGATCCGGCATGGCGGCCTCCCCGGCGCCGTCGTCGGCCACCTCCGCCGGGACCTCATCGGCCCCGGCGACGGGCGGCGCGTCCTGCGCCCCCGCGAATACCGCCGGACCGGAGGAGCCGCCTGGCCCCGCCATCCCGGGCGCCCGCGGGCCGGCCACCACCCCGGCCGCGCCGAGCCGGTAGTAGTCCTTCTCGTCGTCACCGAGCCGCATCGGATGCGGCGGCGCCTCCATGCCCTGGCTCAGCGGCGCGAGCAGCTGCTCCTTGGTCCAGATCAGGTTTTCCCGGCTGTCATCGGCGATCTCGTACTCGTTGGTCATGGTCAGCGCGCGGGTCGGGCAGGCCTCGATGCACATGCCGCACAAGATGCAGCGCAGGTAGTTGATCTGGTAGACGGCTCCGTACCGTTCACCAGGGGAATACCGGCCGTCCTTGGTGTTGTCCCGGCCCTCGACGTAGATGGCGTCCGCCGGGCAGGCCCAGGCGCACAGCTCGCAGCCGATGCATTTCTCCAGTCCGTCCGGCCAGCGGTTCAGCTGGTGGTGCCCGTGGAACCGCGGCGCGGTGGGCCGCTTGTCCTCCGGGTACTCGACGGTCTCGACCTTCCGGAACATCTCATGGAAGGTGACCCCGAACCCCTTGATCGGGTTGAAGAAATCAAGCACCTGCGACCTCCTTAGGGGAGGTGTCCGTATGGCTGGCATCAGGCTCGAGGCCGATGCCGGCTTCGAGGCCGAGGCCGTGATAGTGCGGCAGGTCCAGCGGCGGCACCGGGAAGGCCGACGTGGTGTCGGCCCCGGCCGGGCCGGGATCTGCCCCGGTGGTCTGCGCCGCGTACTTCGCCGCCCGCTGCTGCGCGGCGCTGTCCCACATCCAGGCCAGGGCGATGATGAGCAGCAGCACGATGCCGCCCACGATGTACGGGGCCTTGGAAGACGTGTCCAGCCGCCAGGCGCGCACCGTGGCGATCAGCAGGATCCAGACGATGGAGACCGGGATGAGGAGCTTCCAGCCGATCGCCATGAGCTGGTCATAACGGACCCGCGGCAGCGTGCCGCGCAGCCAGATGTAGCCGAACAGCAGGATGAAGACCTTGACCAGGAACCACAGCACCGGCCACCAGCCGCTGTTCGCGCCCGCCCACAGGGACAGCGGCCACGGCGCCCGCCAGCCGCCGAGGAACAAGGTGGTCGCGAGGCCGGAGACCGTGGTCATGTTGATGTACTCGGCGAGGTAGAACATCGCGAACTTCATCGAGGAGTACTCGGTGTGGTACCCGGCGACGAGCTCGCCCTCGCCCTCGGGCAGGTCGAACGGCAGCCGGTTGGTCTCGCCCACCATGGTGAACAGGTAGATCACGAACGAGACCGGCAGCAGCCACGCGTACCACTCGTGCTGCTGGGCGTTGACGATCGCGGTGGTGGACAGTGAACCCGCGTACAGGAACACGGCCACGAAGGCGAGCCCCATCGCGATCTCGTAGCTGATCACCTGCGCGGCGGAGCGCAGCGCGCCGAGCAGCGAGTAGGTAGAGCCGGAGGACCAGCCGGCCAGCACGATCCCGTACACGCCGATCGAGCTCATCGCCAGGATGAGCAGCACCGCCACCGGCAAGTCCGTGAGCTGCAGCGGGGTCTGGTGGTGGAAGATCGAGACTTCCGGCCCCCACGGGATGACCGAGAAGCTGACGAAGGCTGTCGCCGCCGATAGCACCGGGGCGATCATGAACACCAGCCGGTCCGCGCCGCGCGGGATGATGTCTTCCTTCAGCGGCAGCTTGAGCGCGTCCGCGATCGGCTGCAGCAGGCCGAAAGGCCCCGCCCGGTTCGGGCCGGGCCGGTTCTGCATCCGGCCGATGACCCGGCGTTCGGCCCAGATCATGAGCATGGTCGTGAGCAGCAGGAAGACGAAGACGATCCCGACCTTCAGCAGCACCAGCCACCAGATGAGCTGGTTGAAGGAGCTGAGCGTCGGGTCCGTGGCGGGAACTGCCAGCACGTGCGGCAGCGCCCCGGCGTCCATCATTCCGGCCTCCTCAGCGTGACCGTGGCACCGTGCCCCGCACCGAGCTCGGCGCGGAGGGTTGTACCGCCCCGGACGTCGGCGGTTTCGGCGCCGCCGGGATACGGCGCCCCGGCCGGCGCGGTTTCCGCCAGGGGCCCCCTGGACAGGCCCCCCGCCGGCAGCCAGACCACGTGGTCTGGCATCGGCACAACCTCGACGGGAACCGTCACCGAACCTTGGCCGGTGGCAACGGACACCTTATCGCCGTCGGCCACGCCGGCCGCAGCCGCGGTCGCCGCCGACATCCTGGCCACCACGGAACGGGCCGTGCCCGCCAGGTGCGGCTCACCATCTTGCATGCGCCCGCTGTCCAGCAACTGGTGCCAGCTCGCCAGGCGGACGCTGCTGGTCCCGGGTGGGCTCACTCCCACGATCCTGGGGATAAGCCCTTCCTCCCATCCCCGGTCCACCGGCGGCTCCACGCGGTCGCCGCGCCAGGTACCGAGCGCGGCGAGCTCCGCGCGGGCGGCCGCCGCGTCGGGCAGGCCCAGGTGGACATCCATCTGGTCGGCGATCGCGCCCAGCACGTACAGGTCGGTGCGCACCTCGGGCACCCGCAGGGCCGCGCCGAACGAACCGCCGCGGCCCTCCCAGTTCACGAACGTCCCGGCCTTCTCCGCCACGGCCGCGACCGGGAACACCACGTCGGCACGGTCGGTCACCGCGCTGGCCCGCAGTTCGAGGCTGACCACGAAGGGCGCCCTCTCGAGCGCGGCCAGTGCGGCCTGCGGATCGGGCAGGTCCGCCGGGTCCACCCCGGCGACGACCAGGGCTCCGAGTTCGCCGGCCGCGGCGGCGTCGAGTATCGCCGTCGTGTCGCGGCCCGGCGCGGCGGGCAGCGAACTCTTGCCCCACGCCCTGGCCACCTCGGCCCGGGCCGCGGGATCGGCCACCGGGCGGCCGATCGGCAGCAGCCCCGGCAGGGCGCCCGCTTCCACGGCGCCCCGCTCGCCGGCCCGGCGCGGGACCCAGGCCAGCCGGGCACCCGACGCGGTCGCGAGCCTGGCCGCGGCGGCCAGCGCGCCGGGCACTTCGGCCAGCCGGTCACCGACGAGAATGACCGCACCAGGTGCGGCGAGCGCCTGGCCGACCCGCTGCCACTCCTGCAAGGGGGGNNGCCGGCCGCCAGCGCGGTCAGCGCCGCGGCCTCGTCCCCCGGCAGGGTGGTCAGCAGCTCGCCGGACAGCTTGACCAGCCCGGGACTGGCCAGCGCCGCGATCGAGAAAACCTGGAGGTGATGGTGCCGGACGGCCTTGCGGAGCCGCAGGAAGATGATCGGCGACTCGTCCTCCGGCTCGAAGCCGGCCAGCAGGACGGCGGGCGCCTGTTCCAGGTCGGCGTAGCTGACGCCGATGGAGCGCCCGGCCACGCAGGCGGCGAGGAACTGCTCCTCCTCCGCCGAGTGGGGACGGGCCCGCATGTCGACGTCGTTCGTGTCGAGGGCGACCCGGGCGAACTTCGCGTACGCGTAGGAGTCTTCCAGGGTCAGCCGGCCGCCGGCCAGGACGCCGACCCCGCGCGGCCCCTCATACGGCTCGCCCTGCGGTCCCGGGTACGGGGCGCCCCGGGCCGCTTCCAGCCCGGCGGCCGCCACGCCCAGCGCGTGCGGCCAGGAGGTTGGTACGAGCACGCCGTCGGCGTCCCTGATCAGCGGAGTGGTCAGCCGGTCGGGCTCGGTCGCGTAGGTGAACGCCCAGCGGCCCTTGTCGCAGTTCCACTCCTCGTTGACCGCGGGGTCGTTGCCCGCCAGCCGCCGCGTCACCCGGCCACGCCGGACGTCGGTCCGCTGCCGGCCGCCCGAGGCGCAGTGCTCGCACACGCTCGGCACCGATACCAGGTCGAACGGCCGGGAACGGAACCGGTAGGCGGCGCCGG
>PMOU01000572.1 GCA_003161205.1 Actinomycetota bacterium
CGGCGGCGCGCCAGAATCCTAGGGCCGGACCCCAGGGTCTCCCCTAGCGACATCGCTGCCCGGCGCAATCACCATCGACATATGCACCCAGTTACCACAGCCCCGCGCCGGGCCACGCGCTCCAGCGTGCTGCGTTCGGAACGGATCAAGCTCACCGCTAGCCGCTCGACGTTGATCACCCTCGTCGTGTCTTTCGCGGTCGGGATCGGCGTCAGCGCGCTCGGGTTGTGTCTGGCGGGCGGCCACCACGTGTCCGCCACCCGGGCTGGGAAAGCCAGCTGGAATCCGCCGGCATTGAGCCTGCACGGGTTCCAGCTCGCCGAGCTCGCCCTCGCCACGCTCGTCGTGCTGGTCATCATCTCGGAGTCGTGCTGGTCATCACCAGGCCGGGCGGTTCGGGGCAGGGCCGGCACCGGCGCGGCCGCGCCGGGGCGCTCCGCAGCCGTGGCCGGGTTGCGGCCGGCCAGCCCGAGCAGGGCGAAGACGAAGGACACGATGGCCAGGAAGACCCAGCCGGTGTCGAAACCCGTATGGGGCACGAGGTGCCCGAAGATGATCGGGATGAAGAAGCCGCCCACCGCGGCCAGCGTGAGCATCAGGCCGGTCGCCGTGCCGATGTACTGGTGGTCGATGTCGCAGACCCGGGCCGGTACCGCCAGCCAGGCGGCGAAGCCGAAGATGAGGAAGAAACCGATGCCGATCCCGAGCACCCACAGCGCTCCGCCGGGCGCCACCGGGATGAGGGCGAGCAGCCCGGCGACGACGATGAGCGGTCCGACGACGAACATCCGCACGTTCGCGCTCCGATCGGCGCAGTACCCGCCCAGCAGGCTGCCGGGGATGCCCGCCAGCGCGATGAGCGCGGCCAGCAGTCCGCCGGTGGACGGGGCGAAGTGCCGGTCGACCGTGACGTACTCGCTGAACAGCTGCGAGGTGGTGAAGTACGCGCCGTATCCGCCGAAGAGCGCGAGACCGTAGATCCACAGCTGTCCGCTGCCGAGCGTGGCCCGCAAGGCGGCGCGGTCGAACGTGGCGCCGCGCAGCGACGGCACGCCTTCGGGCACACCGAAGACCGCGATGGTCACCAGCATGACCAGCAGCTCGAAGACACCGGCCAGGATCAGTGAAGTGCGCCAGTTCGTCGCGTGCTGCACGTAGAGCCAGACGTAGAGCGCNNCTGAAGACGGCGCCGCCGGTGATGCCGAGCGCGAGCGTGACGTCTTTCTCGCGGAACCAGACGACCACCGCGGCGGTCCCGACGGCAATGAGCACCGACCCGCCGATGCCGCTGACGACCCGGAAGCAGGCCAGCTCGACGTAGCTGGCCGACAGCCCGGACATGATGCCGGNNGTGAGCCCGTAGCCGACGATGTAAAGCGAGATCAGGTAGCTCAGCGGTCCGAGCCCGACCTTGAACTGCGCGCCGATGAGCGGGAATGCCGTGGCGACGTCGAACCAATTCAGCGTGAGCGCGAGAACGCCCAGGCTGATCACGCCGAGCATCCCCCACCGCAGCTGGCCCGGTCTGGCGCCGTGGACGGATGTCAAGCGAATCCCCTCACCGGGAGCGCCGCCCGGTTACGCCAGGTCAGGACTGGCTGATAGGCGCTGGCGGCTTGCCCGCGGGACCGCTGTATCGTAACGGTAACACGGTCATTGTCCGCCCAGCTCTGGCCGTCGCCATGGCGACGGCGATCTTCCGGGCGGCAGCGGGTACCCCTTGATGAGATGGTCGATGACGGCTATGAATGCGTTCTCCGGCGTCAGTCCCCGGCACCCGCAATAGCTTCGTGAGAACCCCAGCTGGTTTCGTCGGGCGGCGCAGCGAACTGCGCATTCTCGGTGACCGGCTGGCAGCCGCCGAGCTGGGCCAGCCGCAGGTGATCTATCTGGAGGGCGACGCCGGGGGAGGGAAGTCGACGCTGGTGTCGGAGTTCCTCGGTTCGCTGTCAGACGCGGTCGTGCTCGAAGTCGGCGGTGACGAGGACGAGACGCTGCTTTCCTATGGGGTCATCGATCAGCTGCAGCCGGGAACCGTGACGGATCCGGGGACGGACCCGATGGCCGTCGGAGCCTGGCTGCTGGATCTGCTTGACCGGCGGCAAGCCGGCGGCCAGGTCGTGGTGCTCGCCATCGACGATCTGCAGTGGGTTGACCGGCCGTCNNCTGATCCGGGTTGGGCGCGGTTCGCGGGCGGTGATTCGCGGGTCACCCGGATCCGCCTGGGCGGCCTGAGCCCGGCCGACCTCACCGAGCTGGCGGCCGCGCTGGGACTCGGCGTCCTGTCGCAGCGCGGTGCGTCCCGGCTGGCGGCTCATACTGAGGGGAACGCGCTTTACTGCCGGGCCCTGCTCGAGGAGATCGGCATCGCCGGGCTGGGCGCGGCGGGGGAGCGCGGGTTGCCGGCGCCGCGGGAGCTGTCCGCGGTGATCCTCGCGCGGGTAGCCGCGCTTCCCGTCACGGCCCAGTCATTTCTGGCGGCCGCTTCGGTGCTGGGCCAGCATGCGCCGATGGCCGCGATCGTGTCGGTGGCCCGGTTGCCCGGTGCGCGGGACGAGGTGGACGCGGCGGTCGCCGCCGGACTGCTGACCGAGGGTGCTTCGGTGCTGGAGCTGGCCTTTACCCATCCGCTGTACCGGGCGGCGATCTACGCCGATCTCAGTCCGGCGACCCGGCGGGAACTGCACGCCCGGGCGGCTGAGGTGGTGGCCGGCCGCGCGCGACTGGCCCACCGGGCCGCGGCGTCGCTGGGCCCAGACGAGGCGCTGGCCGGTGACCTCGAGGCCTCCGCCCGGGCCACTTCGGCCGCCGGGGACGCTGCGGCGTCGGCTTGGGCGCTGGAACAGGCCGCCGCACTGTCACCCGCGGCGCAGGACCGGGAAAGCCGGCTGCTCGACGCCGCTGTGGTCCTGCTCAACGCCGCGGACACGCCCGCGGCGGCCCGGGTCCTGGCCTCATGCCAGGTCTCCAGCGCTCGCCGTGACGCGTTGACCGGGCTCCTGGGGGTGTTCACCGGATCGCCCGGCGCCGAGCGTCGCTTGCTCGCCGCNNTGGCAGGCCCACGATCCGCAGACCGAGCGCGAAATCGGCGCCCGCGCGGCGACGTCCCTGGCCAACTGGATGGTCCTGTCTGGTCGTCCCGACGAGGCGCTGACCTGGGCGGACCGGGCGGTAGCAGGCACCGTTCCTGGCTCGGCGCTGCGCGCCATGGCCCGCACCGGGCAGGCCTATGCGCTCGCCATGGCCCGCCGCGGCCCGGAAGGGCTGGCCGCGCTCAGCTTCCTGCCTGCCGCGGGGAACGAAACCTCGATGGAGGAGACCGATGCTCTGATCATGCGCGGCATCGTGAAGGTCTACCTCGATGACCTCGCCGGGGCCATCGCGGACCTCGGCGTGGCGGCGGCCCGGCTCCGCACCGGGCTGCCCTCGACCTACCCGGGCCCGTGTCTGGCTCATCTCAGCGACGCCCACTTCCGCCGCGGTGACTGGGACGCCGCCGTCACCTACGCCCAGCTAGCGACCTCCCTGGCGCAAGACGCCGACCGTCCGCTCGACCTCGCGCGGGCGCACGCGCGTGCCGCCCAGGTCATGGCCTGCCGCGGTCAGTGGCCGGCCGCGCAGGCCCACGTCAGCGCGGCCCGGACCGCGGCCGAGCGGTTCCCGGTCGTCCTCGCGGTGGCCGCCGCCGCGCGCCTGACGCTGCTGGGGATCAAGCCGCCTCACTTCGACGAAGGGGTCAACGGGTGGTTCGTGGACCAGATGACGCGTACCGGGTTCTACCATTACGACCCGACCAATTATCACGGGCCGCTGCATTTCTACGTGCTCTTCCTCGCACAGACGCTGCTGGGCCGGCACATCTGGGCGCTGCGGCTGCCATTGGCG
>PMOU01000672.1 GCA_003161205.1 Actinomycetota bacterium
GAGAACTTCTCCTTCGAGGTCTGGTTGGGGTCGAAAAGCCAGCCGATGTGCGCGTAGGCCAGGCCCTTGGACAGCGCCTTCCAGTCATCCCCGTACCGCCACGGCGAGTGCGGGTCGCCTTCCTTGTCGCTGTACTTGTGGTGCCGGCGGTGGTCCGAGACCCAGGTGATGACCGGTCCCTCGATGGCGAGGCTGCCGGCGATCGCGAGCGCGACCCGCAGGCCGGTCTTCGCCTTGAACGAGCCGTGGGTGAAGTACCGGTGGTAGCCGACCGTGATGCCAAGTCCCGACACCCAGTAGAAGACCAGCGCGATGACCACGTCGTGCCAGTTCAGGCCCCAGCCCCACAGCAGCGGTATGGCCGCGATCAGCGCCAGGAACGGGACGGCCACGAACACGCCCACCAGGACACGCTGGAACGTCGAGGTCGCTTCTTCGGCCATGTCCGGCCGGACCGGACGAGACGGGGTTCCGGTGGCTTCGCCGGCGAGGCCGCCGTTCGCAGGTGCGGTCGGCGCCGTGGCCAGGTCCGCGGCGGCTAGCGGCGCCGGCGGGGTCGTGGCCTCTGGCGCGTTAACGGTGTCAGGAGTGGTGGTCATCGTGCTCCTCTAGGACGTGGGTGAGGGCAGGAGCGCTTGTACGCTTACGTAACCGTAGCCTACTTCACCGTAGGTTAGGCAAGACTTGGTGAGTGAATTCCTGCAAATAAGCCTATGAATTTCGTATGGACGCCGCGAAGGTGTCTCACTATCCGAGACATTCAAGCTCTCCGTGTCACCGCCGTCACACCCCGCCGTTCCTATTCTTATGGGGCCGTTCTGCCTACATTCGGCGGCGATGTCCGGGCAGATTGGGTGGCCTAGCCGTGCGAACTCCCGCGACCGGCCGCTGGCTGGGCTCGCGAGGGACGGGTAACTGCTATCTGGAACTGGTGCCGTGGTCGAGGCCGGCTGGCTTGGTGGCCGCTCGGCTCGTTCTCTGGGCAGGTTCCGGGTAAAGTGTGCCCCGGGCTGATCCCGGGTCGTCTAGCCAGGCAGGACGACGGTCTTTGGAATCGTTAACGAAGGTTCGAATCCTTCCCCGGGAGCGTAAGGCTGGTTCGATGCCTAGACATTTCAGCGTCCTCCGCCACTCATGATCGCTTCCGCCCAGCCTTCGATCTGACGGTAGAGCTCGCAACTCTTGCTGACGCGGACCTGCAGGCATCCGTGATAATCCGCGCCGACGTTTGTCCTGCTAGTGCGCGGATTTCCCCGTTTGATGTGGGGCCGGTTGAACTGTTCAGGCTTGGCCTCTGCCACCTCAGCCCAGTAGCGGGTGGCTGCCTCGACCCCGGCCGTCTCGTGGATGTGGACTTGGTAGCGTAGGCGTTCGCGGTCGATGCCCCTCCGGTCTAGGAACCGGAGAAAGAGCATGATCAAGTGAGGGTCGCTATTAATGAAGGTCACCTGCTCGGCGAAACGGGGCGGCTTGCTCTTGGCCCCCTCGCACCAGTAGGCGATGGCGCCGGCGATAAGGAGTTCGCGATCGGTCAGGTCGCCGATCTGGGCGGCGGCGGCCGCGCGCTCCGCGGCCCGCCGGGCCTCGCGGACGGGGCGCTCGGCGGCCCAGTAGCGCTGGACGCCCTCGGCCGATCGCTTCCGGCATTCGGCGTAGCTGAGCCTGGCGGGCCGGGGCAGGTCACGGACCCACAGGGAAACCGAGCCCTTGGCCACGCCAAGAGCGGCGGCGATGTCCTCGTAGTCCAGACCCCGGGCGCGCAGGTCGCGGGCCCTGGCCCGAAGTTCGTCCTTGGCGTTGGGACGTCTGGTCCAGTCCGGCGGCGGCTCACCGCGCAGGGCATCGTGGAGGGTGGCGTTGCTCATCGGGCCCAGGATCTGCTTGATCTGGCGCAGGGATTTGCCCTGGCGGCGCAACGACACCGCCTGCTCCCGGAGGAGGTCGAGCTCTTGCTTGGTTCTCATATTCGAATTTTAGTACGAGGTACTGACATTTTCGCTGGCGGCGGATTGCGAACTGCGGCTCACCGCATCCCGGCTGGCCTTAGGCTAAGAAGCGGAGTTCAGGATGAGGCACCTGTCCTGGCCTTCGCGGGGAACCGGCCCTCCGGTCATTGCAACCGGGCGGTATCCTGCGGATGAGGGGTGGGTAAACAAAGTCGCCGCCGTGTCCCGGAACGAGACGTGTCCCGAGAGCGTCGCTCCGGCGGGCGGTAGCCCTGACGGCCCAGGAAAACGCAGATATCGGCGCTACCCGAGGAGACTTGCCGCGTGAGCGAACCTCGCCCGGTCGCTGTCATTGTCCTTGCCGCAGGCGAGGGCACCAGGATGAAATCTCGGATTCCCAAGGTGCTGCATGCCCTGTGCGGTCGCAGCATGCTCGGGCACGCGCTGGCGGCGGCCGGCGAGCTTGATCCGGAGCGTCTTGTCCTCGTCGCCGGGCATGCCCGGGCGCAGGTCAGCGCGGAGGCGGCCCGGTACGTGCCCGGCGTGTGCGTGGTGATCCAGGAGCGGCTGGCCGGCACCGGCAACGCCGTGCGCATGGTGACCGAGGAGCTCGGCGTCATGCCCGGCATCGTGGTCGTGACGTACGGCGACATGCCCCTGCTCCAGGCGCAGACGCTCAGCGCGCTCGTCCGGGAGCATGCCGCCGCGGGAAACGCGGTGACGGTGCTCACCGCGCGGGTCGGCGACCCGGCCGGGTACGGGCGCATCGTCAGGGACGAAGACGGCGGCCTCGCCGGGATCGTCGAGGACGCGGACGCGACGGCCGAGCAGCGGGCGATCACCGAGATCAATTCCGGCTGCTACGCCTTTGACGGGGCTCTTCTCGCCGACGCGATCAAGCGGGTCGCCACCAGCAACGCGCAGGGCCAGGAGTACCTCACCGACGTGGTGGCGATCATGCGCGGCGACGGTCACCGGGCGGGCACGGTCCTGGCCGCTGACCCGGCTGAGATCCAGGGCGTGAACGACCAGGTGCAGCTCGCGCAGGTGCGGCGTGCCTACAACGCCCGGCTGCTCGAGGCGTGGATGCGGGCCGGGGTCACGATCATGGACCCGGCGGCCACCTGGATTGATGTCGGCGTCACCCTGGCGCCGGACGCGGAGATCCTGCCGGGGACGCACCTGGAGGGGAACACCGCGATCGGTCCAGGGGCCCGGATCGGTCCCGGCTGCGTGCTCAGGGATACGTCGGTAGCGGCCGAAGCGACGGTGACGTACGCGGTCTGCGACTCGGCCGAGATCGCCCGCGGGGCCAGCGTCGGGCCATTCGCCCGGCTGCGCCCCGGCACGCGGATAGGGCCGGGCGCGCACATCGGCAGCTACGTCGAGCTGAAGAACGCGACGGTGGGCGAGGGCTCCAAGGTGCCGCACCTGTCCTACGTGGGCGACGCGGACATCGGCGAGCAGTCGAATATCGGCGCGGCCACGATCTTCGTGAACTACGACGGTGTCGCCAAGCACCATTCCACGGTGGGCGACCACGTGCGGATCGGCTCCGACACCATGCTGGTGGCGCCGGTGACCGTCGGGGACGGTGCCTTCACGGCCGCCGGGTCGGTGATCACCGAAGACGTGCCCGCGGGCGCGCTCGGCATCGCCCGCGGCCAGCAGCACAACTCGGCCGGGTGGGTGGAGCGACGGCACCCCGGGTCGGCTCCCGCCGCGGCGGCCGCCCGTGCCCGCCACGCCGCGGTGCCAGATCCTGCCGAGACCGCGGTGCCGGCCAGTAAGGCAGTGCCGGCTGGGAATGCAGTGCCGGCTGGAGAATCGGTGCCGGCGAGTAACGAAGATGAGGGAGCGCAGGGTCAGTGAACGAGATGCTGCCGTCGGGCGCGAAGAAGCTGATGCTCGTCTCCGGCCGGGCCTTCCCCGGGCTGGCCGAGGAGGTGGCCGCGTGCCTCGGCATCAAGCCGACGCCGACCAAGGCCTTCGACTTCGCCAACGGCGAGATCTTCGTCCGCTTCCTGGACTCCGTCCGTGGCTGCGACGTGTTCGTGCTGCAGAGCCACACCTCGCCCATCAACGAGTGGATCATGGANNNNGCCGACCGGCTGATGGCGGTCGACCTGCACACCGCTCAGATCCAGGGTTTCTTCGACGGGCCGGTGGACCACCTGTTCGCGCTGTCCATCCTGGCCACCTACATCGAGAAGAAGCTGGACGTCAACCAGGTCACCGTGGTCGCCCCCGACGCGGGCCGGGTCAGGGTCTGTGAACGGTGGACGGACCGGCTCGGCTGCCCGCTGGCCATCATCCACAAGCGGCGCGACCCGGACGTGGCGAACCAGGTCAGGATGTTCGAGGTGGTCGGGCCGGTGGCCGGGCGTACGTGCATCCTGGTGGACGACATGAT
>PMOU01000373.1 GCA_003161205.1 Actinomycetota bacterium
TCCAGCCGTTCCAGCGGCTCCACGCCGCCAGCGAATTCCCCGGCACCGGCATTGGCCTGGCCATCGTCCAGCGCATCATCGACCGGCACGGCGGCCGGGTCTGGACCGAAGGCGCCGTCGACGGCGGCGCCACCATCTACTTCACCCTGAACGCGAAGGACACCCCATGAACGGCAAGCCGACCCCGCCCAGGGCCGCTGCGAGTACAGATCGCGAAACGCGTGCCGACGCCTGAGGGGACAGGATCAGCGCCGCGCGATGCGCTGCGCATTCTCATCCTGGAGGACAACCCGGCCGATGCTGAACTTGAGCAGCGCCTGCTGGTGAGCGCGGGCCTGGACTTTACGGCTGTCGTGGTGGACACGGAGGCGTCCTATGCGGAGCAGCTTGCGGTCTTCCGCCCGGACGTGATCGTGGCCGATTTCTCGCTGCCAGGCTTCTCCGGCGAGGGCGCCATCAAGATCGCCCAGAAGCTGTGCCCGGACGTACCGGTCATCGTCCTGTCCGGTGTGATTGGCGACGAGGCAGCGGCCGAGCTCATCAGGAAAGGGGCCGCTGACTACATCTTGAAGGACCGGCCCGCGCGCCTGGCGTCGGTAATCCGCCGGGCCGTCGCCGAAGCCGAGCAACGGTCGCAGCTGGCCCGGCTGGAAGCTCATCTTCAGCGGGCGCAGCGCATGCAGAGCATTGGCCGGCTGGCCGGCGGCGTGGCCCACGAATTCAACAGCCAGGTCTGCGCGATGCTCAGTTTTGTCGACCTCAACCAGGTCGTCAGCGGGATCGGCGAGCTACTGCGCAGCACCGCCGGTGCGAGCACCAAGTTCCATTTGTCCCTGTCCCCGCAGCTATGGCCAGTCACCGCTGACCCGGGCCAGGTCGTGCAGATCCTCCTGAACCTTACGGTGAACGCCCGGGAGGCCATGCCGGACGGCGGCAGCTTCTGGATTGAGACGCAGAACGTGACGATCGATCAGCGCCAGGCCGCCGATCTGGGGCTCGCCTCCGGGGCCTACGTGTGCCTGACCGCCCGCGACAGCGGCTTGGGCATGGAGCCGGAGGCCGTTGAGCACGCCTTTGAGCCGTTCTTCACGACCAAGCCTTTCGCCGAGGGCGGCGGGCTCGGCCTGGCCAGTGTCTACGGCATCATGCGCCAGGCTGGCGGGACGGTCGGGATCTCCTCAGCGCCCGGCGTCGGCACGACCGTCACCGCCTGGCTGCCCGCCGCCGGTGAACCACCGGCGTAATCCGCCGTAGCGCCGGAACTGCAGGCAAAGGCCCGATGATCGCGGAGGCCCCCCTCGCGATACGGTCTAAGGATGGATGTCCGTGACTACGTGGAGTCGAACGCGCGCGAGTTCATCGACGCGCTCAAGCAGTGGCTGACGATACCTTCCATCTCGGCCGACCCCGGCCGTCATGCCGATGTGCGGCGCAGCGCCGAGTGGCTCGCCGGGTACCTGCGCGCGGCCGGCTTCGGTGTCGCCGAGGTGTGGGAGACCTCGTCCGGCGGGCTCCCCGCCGTTTTCGCCGAGTGGCCTGCGGCCGACCCCGAAGCGCCTGCCGTCCTGGTCTACGGCCACCACGATGTCCAGCCGGTCGAGCCGGTGGAGGAATGGGACAGTCCGCCCTTCGAGCCCGCCGAACGCGACGGCCGGCTGCTGGCCCGGGGCGCCTCCGATGACAAGGGGCAGGTGCTCTTCCATACCCTCGGCATCCGGGCCGGCCTGGCCGCTAGCGCGGCCGCCGCGCCGCCGGTCACGATCAAGCTGCTCGTCGAGGGCGAGGAGGAGTCCGGCTCTGAGCACTTCGCCGACCTGATCCGTCGCGAGCGCGAGCGACTGGCCTGCGACGTCATCGTGATCAGCGACACCACCATGTGGGCCGCCGACGTGCCGTCCATGTGCACCGGCATGCGCGGGCTGGCTTCGGTCGAAGTCACGCTGACCGGGCCGACCCGTGACCTGCACTCCGGCTCGTTCGGCGGCGGCGTGCCGAACCCGCTGCACGCGATGGCGAGCCTGCTGGCCGGCTTGCACGACGACGACGGCCGCGTCACCCTGCCCCGCTTCTACGATCAGGTGCTGCCGCTGTCGGCCGAAGAAAGAGACCTGCTCGCCCGGCTCCCGTTCGACGAGAAGCAGTGGCTTGCCGAGGCGGGCGACAGCGGCGCCGTCTACGGCGAGAAGGGCTTCAGCACGCTGGAGCGGATCTGGGCCCGGCCGACCGCCGAAGTCAACGGCATGTGGGGCGGTCACACCGGCCCCGGCGGGAAGACCATCATTCCGAAGGCCGCGCACGCCAAGATCTCGTTCCGCCTGGTCGCCGACCAGGATCCCGCCGACGTGGGGGAGGCCTTCCGGGAATACGTGGCCGCCCGCACGCCGGACGGTATCGAGGCCACGGTGACCATCCAGGCTGGAGTCCGGCCCTGCCACTCGCCGATCACCTCGCCGGCCGTGCTGGCCGGCCGCCGCGCGATGGAGCGGGCGTTCGGCCGCGAGGTGCTGTTCACCAAGGAAGGCGGCAGCGGTCCGGAAGCGGACCTGGCCGAGATCTTGCAGGCGCCGCTGGTGTTCATCGCGGTCGGCCTGGATTCGGACAAGATCCACGCTCCGAACGAGAAGGTGGACGTGTCGTTGCTGCTGCGCGGCGCCGAGGCCTCGGCGTACCTGTGGGAAGAACTAGCCGCCGCGGACCTTCGGTGACGCCGCTGGCAGCGCTAGCCCTGGCCCGGGGCACGGTGGACCGGGTGACCGAGAAGCGGTCCGACCAGGACTGGCTCGACGCGGCCTGGAAGGATCCGCGTACCCGCGTGCTCGTGGTATCCGGCGGGCGGGCGCTGGCGCGGCTGGACAATGAGCACGCGGAGCTGGTCTTCGTACCCCCGATCGAGGCGCCCGCGGGCCTGCGCCTGCTGCTGGGCCAAGATGCGGACGGCGTCGTCTACTTCGCCGTGAACGGTGAGCTGCCCGCCGCGAATGGCCTGCCCCCCGCCGACGCCCTGCCTCCCACAGACGCNNACCCTTCCTTCCGCGGACACCCTGCCTCCCGCTGGCGCCGGACGGCGGCCGGACATCCGCGCGGCCTCGCTGCGCGAGGTGGGGTCCCTCCTCGGTGACCGCGACGCGGGGTTGCTCACCCACGCGGTCGCCCTGGCCAACTGGCACGATTCGCACACCCACTGTCCGCTGGACGGCACGCCCACGGTCCCCGCCCCCGGCGGCCACTCGACCATATGCCCGAAGGACGGCAGCGAGCACTTCCCGCGGACGGATCCCGCCGTCATCATGCTGGTGACCGATCCGGATGACCGCTGCCTGCTGGCCAGGAACGCGGCCTGGCCGGGCCGCCGGGTGTCGATCCTGGCCGGGTTCGTCGACCCGGGGGAGTCGGCGGAGCAGGCCGTGGTCCGCGAGGTCGCCGAGGAAACCGGGATCGAGGTGAACAACGTTCAGTATCTCGGCAGCCAGCCCTGGCCGATGCCGCGCAGCCTGATGCTCGGCTTCCGTGCCGACGCCCCGGCAGGCCAGGTCATTTCCGTCGACCACGACGAGCTCGCCGAGGCGCACTGGTTCAGCCGCGACGAACTGCTCGCCGCCATCAAGGCCCGCCAGATCGCCTTGCCCCCGTCGATCTCGATCGCCCGGCACATCATCGAGTCCTGGTTCGGCGCCCCGCTCCCGTCCACCTGGACCGAGTCCGCCCCGTCGGCTCCCGCCGCCCCCGCCTCGTAGGGTGTCCAGCGTGAACGTGGACTCAGCGGGTCAATCCCGAACCAACTGGGCGGGCAACATCNNGATTCGCCCGGCGCCCAGGTCAGCCTGGCTGACCTGCCGCCGGAGGTGGAGGTCGACTCCGCCGCGGGCCTGGTCCGGGTCGCGGCGGGCCTGAGTTACGCGCAGCTCGGCCGCCGCCTGGACGGCCAGGGCTTCGCCCTGCGCAACCTGGCCTCGCTGCCGCATATCTCGGTGGCCGGAGCTTGCGCGACCGCCACCCACGGGTCGGGCCGGGCGAACCAGAACCTAGCCGCGTCCATCACCGCCCTGCAGATCGTCACCGCGGAAGGCGACCTGGTGGAGATCGGCCGCGGCGATGACGCGTTCCCTGGCGCCGTGGTCCACCTGGGTGCCCTGGGCGTGGTCACCCACCTGGACCTGGAGGTGGTGCCGTCCTTCGACGTCAGCCAGTGGGTCTATGAGGACCTTCCCCTCGAGGTGCTGGACGATCACTTCGCCGACATCATGTCCGGTGGCTACAGCGTGAGCATGTTCACCGACTGGCGCGCTCCCCGGCTGACCCAGACATGGATCAAGCAGCGCGTCGAAGACACCAACCCGTACGCCGCCCCCGACCCGAAGACCCCGCACGCCGCTCCGCCGCCGTCGCTCACCGAAGCCCCGTGGTTCACCGCCACTGCGGCCCCCGCCGCCCGCAACCCGGTGCCGGGCCTGGCGGCGGACAACTGTACTCAGCAACTGGGCGTACCCGGCCGGTGGTACGACCGGCTGCCGCATTTCCGCCCCGAGCTCACCCCGAGCGCCGGCGACGAGCTGCAGTCCGAATACCTGCTCCCCGTCGAGCACGCGGTGCCCGCCATCCACGCGCTGAGCCAGATCAGCGGCAGCCTGGCCCCGGTGCTGTGGATCTGCGAGTTGCGCGTCATCGCCGCCGATGAGCTCTGGCTGAGCACGTGCTACCGGCAGGACAGCGTGGCCTTCCACTTCACCTGGAAGCCCGACATGGCCTCCGTGCTGCCGGTGGTGACGCTGATGGAACAGCAGCTGGCCCCGTTCGCCGCCCGCCCGCACTGGGGCAAGGTCTTCACCGCCACCCCCGAAACCCTGCACGCTCGCTACGACCGGCTGCCGGACTTCCTGGCCCTCGCCCGCCACTACGACCCCGCCGGCAAGTTCCGCAACGCCTACACCGCCCGCTACCTGGCCCGCTGACCGGACTGCGGCTACTTCTCTCCCCCCGCGTCCTCGCGTCGTGTGCCGGTTCTTGACGGGCAGGAAGCGCTTATGACGCCCGCGTGTCGCGGAAGACGGCACGTTCGAGGCGTTCCACCCGTCCGGCGAGGTCCTCTGCGCCTTCTGTCTCAGCGGCGTCGCGGTGCTGCTCGATCCACTGGCGGATCAGCACGCTCGGGCGTACATGCTGGGCGGCGGCGCTGCGCCGGACCCAGTCCAGCAGCGACTTGGGCAGCCGCACCGAGGTCGTAATCATCGGGTCCGCGTCGGTGCCGGCCTCCCAGGAGCCCTGCTCCATCTCGGCAGCGAAGTCGTGGTGCTCGGCGTAGTCGGCGATCTCCTCTAGCTTGCTCATCTGGCTACCTTCCCTTCCGCCGGAAGACCTGGCGCTCGGCATTGGTCATGTCCCGGGCCGTGACCACGTACGCCTGCCCGTCGATCGACTCGGCGAGCACGATGAGCAGTTACCGCCCCTCATTGGTGGTGCCGAACGCGTACTCGATCCCCTCGGCGCCTTTCAGGACCAGGCGAGGACGGTTATAGAGGACCTGCTCGACCTCGTCCGGCGTAACGTTATGAGCGGCGATGTGGTCTTCAGACTTGTCCGTCCACCGGATCTCCCGCACATCTCAAGTGTAGTCGCTTGCAATGCATCGCACTACCAGTGTCGCCGCGCCAAGACACGCGCAGGACACGGGTCGCTCTGCGCTCGCCCGGTCTACGGGCGGCTCACCCGCTCGCCGGTCAGCTGCCGTCGCGGAGATTCTTCGGCGCCCCGGGACGGAACGAGATGTTGTCGAACGTGGCCGCGCAGCCCTGGCCCGTCGGCGATTGCGCCAGGAAACCGACCCGGACCAGTTCGGCGGGATCCCCGCTGAGCGCGAAGTAGCGCAGCAGCCGCCACCAGGAGCCGTCGGTCGACGCGTGGAAGGCCCAGGCCCCTGCGGACCGCGTGATCCTGAGCCACNNGCCCTTGGTCACGACCGTGACCGCGGTCGGCTGCCGCTGCGGGGAGTACTCGAAGCAGAGCTTGGCCCAGTGCCGCTCGCGGGCGTGCAGCACTAGTGCGCCTGCGTCAAACGTGCTGCCGAACTCCACGCTGACCTGCGCCGCGAGCGTGAAGTCGCCGGCCGGGGGCAAACCCGCGAACCGGCCCGCGTCGGGCGGCTGGTCCAGGTCGGTCCCGGCCGGATCGAGGAACAGGTCGGTTCCAGCCGCGGCGGTCAGCGTTAGCACGCCATGCACCACCCGGCAGCCAGCCGCCGGGGTCCCGGCAGGCTCAAGCGGGAACGGCAAACTGGGCAATTTCAATGCGGCCACCTGGGTAGTCTGCCACGCGCGTCCGGCGTGCCAGCATAAGGACATGCGCTTCGCGATCGACGTTCCGAACTTCGGCGACTTCGCCGACCCGACCCTCGTGGCCGACCTGGCCCGGCGGGCCGAGGACGGCGGCTGGGACGGGCTGTTCGTCTGGGATCACATCACGCACCGTAAGGAGCTGCGCCGGCAGATCGCGGATCCGTCGGGCCGAGGCCGGCCTCGAAGCCGAGCCCTTCGACCTGTGCATGTCCGGCATGAGCCCGGCCGACCCCGGCGCCGGGGCGGACCTGATCGGGTCGCTGGAAGAGGCCGGTGCGACCTGGTGGGCTGAGTGCAAGTGGGACGACCTGGAAAGCGCCGATCCGATGCTGCGCCGGGCCGACCAGGGCCCGCCCCGGCTCTAACCTCGCCGCGAGCCCCGGACCCCGACCAGGCCACGCAGCGGCTGCCGCACCCGGGCCTGATCGCCCAGCCGGTCCGGTAGCTGCCCCGGCTGGAGCTCGGAGCGCAGCCGGTCCACATGAGCGAGGATCTCGCCGCGGAGCGGCCAGCCCTCCGGCTGTTCCGCCGGATCGGTGCTCAGCAGGTCGGCCAGCCGGTCCTGCTGCCGCTGCGCCTCCTCCAGGTGGTCCTCCAGCACCTCGGTGAGAGGCTCGGCGGCAAAGCCACCCCGGTCAGCGTGACCCCGGCCAGCGTGACCGGCTGGCTCGCCGGAGGCCGGCTCGGCCTCCAGGAGCTGGCCGTAGGCACGCACCGCGGCGGACAGCTCGGCCAGCACGGCGGCCAGCCGGCCCCGGGTTTGCGCTTCCCTGACCGGCGTGTGCTCATTGTCGATCCGCGCGCTGTCCGCTACCGAACGCGCCAGTACCCGCATATCGGTCGACGCTCGCTCCAGCGTGTCGCCGCCGTCCCGCAGCCCAGCGGCCGGGTCACCGGACCTGATCCGCCGGGGGTTGAGCCGGACGCTCTCCTCGGCCTGGCTGAGCGCCTCGTCCACCCGCTCGATCTCACCGGGTAGTTCCCGGGTGCGGTCCAGCCACTCCGTCGCGCGCTTCGGATCGGGCGC
>PMOU01000612.1 GCA_003161205.1 Actinomycetota bacterium
CCCAGGGCCATGGCGTCGGTCAGCACCGCGGTGCCGGCCTGGGCCGCGAACGTGGTCTCCAGGGTCATGGTCTGAGCGGCGTACGCCCGGCTGACCTGGAAATCCCCGGCCGGGGCGATCGCGAAGTGGCCGCCGTCGGGGTCCAGGATGCGGGCGAAGACGGCGGGCCCGTCGAAACGAGGCCAGCATAGCCAGTCCACCGAGCCGGACCGGCTCACCAGCGCCGCCGTGCGGCAGTCCGACAGCAAGCCGTAGTCGCCGATAGCGGCCTGCGGCACGAGCCCAGCGCCACCCGCGCTGCCGGAATGGACACCGCACATGAGGTCCCTCGCTGTCTCGCTCGTGCCCGCCGGTTCCATTGTCGTACTCCGGGCGCGCGTTCGCCCCNNATCATCCCGTTTTGCCGGGCCTGGCTGCCTGGTGCGCAATACTTTGAGCGGTTACGCTGGTGATATGTCCCTGCCTGTGCTAGCAGACAGTCCTGGTCTAGGTTTCCAGCCAGGTGATCACATTTGCGCCTTCTATAATGGCGGCGGGAATCATCTGGACGACATCGTCGTCGACTTCGTGTCGAAGGGCCTGCGCTCCGGCGACAAATGCATCTGCTTTATGGATACCCCGGCCGGGGTCCGGGACCGGATTCCCGGCGAGCTCATGCCCACCGACGACATCCTGCAATTCTTCACCGAAGAGGAGGGGTATCTTCCTGAGGGAAGCTTCTCGACGGAGGCATTCATGCGCGGCATGGAAGCGACGGCCAAGGGAACGCTTTCGCAGGGATACGAACGCCTCTGGATCATAGGCGATACGACTGTCGTCATCCGGAAGTCGGTTGACCTGAAGGCGTGGTTCGCGACCGAGTCAGAAGTGAGCGAGTTCGCGCCGCGGTACCCCCAGTTCATCATGTGCCTGTACGACCTTGACTTGTATGACGGCGAAACGGTCATGTACGTCCTGAGGACTCATACCCGGATCCTCCTGAACGGAATGATCATCACGAACCCGTACTACATTCCGAAGCGTCAGTTTCTCGGGGGCCGATGACGTCAACCACGGGGGGCATACCGGGGACCAGCGACAGGGATCCGGCCGCCGAGGCCAGATTGTCGTCGTTCAACGCGGTCTTTTCGCTGTCGCTCATCTTGACCCAGGCCTCGTCGCCCGACCAGGTTATCCGGCTTATCACCACCGCCGTCCCGTCGATCGTGTCCTGCCAGCGGGCGCTGATCTGGCATCTGTCCAGGTCGGGAGAGTATTACCAGCAGGCACCTGACAACATCAGCGAAGTGCTGGCCAAGCTCACCGGGCCTGACCTGCTCCAGGTGGGCGACTTTCCGCCGTCGTGGGCATTTCCGGTCTTGTCCCCGCTGGCGCATGAGCAGATCTTCCTGGTCATCGTCGACAGCGAAGCGCTGTCGAGCGAGGAGACCTTCCTGTTCTCCGTGCTCGCGCAGCTGTCCGGCACCGTGATCGCCAAGCTGGAGCTGATCGCGGCCGAACGGGCGAGTGCCCAGCGAATTGCCGCTCTCAACGCCGAACTCGAGTCAACGGTCTCGACGCTGACGAAAATCATGGAGGTCCACCACCGGCTGAGCGAGATTGTGGCTAACGCCGGGGAAATGGGCATCGCCGAGACGTTGCACCAGCTCACGACGTTCGGGGTGGTCATTCAGGACCTGGGAGGTAATACCCGGACCGCCACCGGTGACATGCCGGGCGATTACCTCGAACCAGATTCGCCTGAGCAGCGGCGCGAGCTCATTCGCCGGCTCCGGAATACCCGTAGCCCCATCTACCACGGCCAGGCCTGGCTGGTCCTGGCCGGCACCCAGGTCCTTGAGGTGATCGCGCTCGTCGACCCCGGCCGGGCCGCGAGCGAGACCGATCTCGCCGCGCTGGAGTACGCCGCCACCGTGCTGACCGTCGAACTCGCCCGCCTGCACAGCGTCGCCGAGGCCGAACGGCGCGGCCGGGCGACCCTGGAACGTAACATCGCGCAGGCCCGGGCGGCCGAACTCGCGGCGAGCGAGGCCCGCCAGCGCGCCATCCTCGAAGCCGCCCTCGACGCGGTCATCAGCATCGACCGGCGCGCCTGCATCACGTACGTCAACAGCGCGTTCGAGCACATCTTCGGCTACCGGGCGGATGACGTGATCGGCCGGGAGCTCGCGGAAGCGATCATTCCCCCGTCGCTGCGCGAAGCACACCGGCAAGGTTTCGCACGCTACCTGGCCACGGGCCAAGCACGCGTCCTGGACCGGCGGATCGAGATAACGGCCATGCGGGCCGACGGGAGCGAGTTCCCGGTCGAGATAGCCATTACCCGCACCGTGGTGAGCGGAAAGCTGGCGTTCACCGCCTACGTCCGCGATATCACCGAGCGCCAGCGCGCCGAGAAAGAGCTGATGGCATCGCGGGCACGCCTGGTCACCGCGTCTGACGCGGCCCGCCAGCGGGTCACCCGCGACCTGCACGACGGCGCTCAGCAGCGACTCGTCACCACCCTCATCAATCTCCAGCTCGCCGAGCTGAAATGGGAGTCCGCGCCGGAGCGCGCGCGGGAGCTGGTCAGCCTGGCCGTGCGCGACGCCCGGCGGGGGATCGAGGACCTGCGCGAGCTCGCCTCGGGGATTCATCCCGCGATCCTCACCCAGCGCGGCCTGGCGGCGGCCATCGACAGCCTGGCCGCCGGCCTGCCGATCTCCGTTCAGCTCGACGTCCCCGACTCCAGGCTCCCGGCGCCGGTCGAGGCGAGCGTGTACTTCTTCTGCTCCGAAGCACTCACCAACGTGGTCAAGCATGCCGACGCCGCCACCGCCTGGGTGCACGTGAAACTCGGCGATGACCGGTGCACCGTCGAGGTCCGCGACGACGGGATCGGCGGCGCGCAGCCCCGCTCGGAAACCAGCGGGCTGAGCGGCCTGCGCGACCGCATTGGCGCGCTCAACGGAACCATGGAGATCACCAGTCCGGCCACGGGCGGGACGGTGCTGGCGGCCACCATCCCGCTGCCCCCTGACCCGCCCGCCGGCCCGCGGCCATCCGAATGAAGAAGCAGGAGAGAAGGGGATAGCAGTGGCTATCGACTTTACCCTCAGCGAAAGTCAGCAGGTGCTGCAGAAGACCGCGAGGGAGTTCGCCGAGCGCGTGCTTGAACCGATCGTGGAGAAGATCGACCGGTCAGCCGACGCGTGGGAGTCGTTCCTGGCCGGCCGTGAGGCCTACCGGCAGACGGCCCTGGCNNGAAGAGCTCAGTCGTGCCGATGTCAACATACCGACGACCATGCTGGCTCACGGGCTGGCCCTGTATCCCATCATTCACTACGGGACGCCCGAGCAGAAGGAGCACTTCCTGCGCCCCTTCACCGCTGACGCCGAGGGCGACCTGCTCGCGGCCTGCGCCTTTACCGACGTCGCGGGCGGTGCCAACTTCGACTCGCCCGACCCGGCCGGCGGGTTGCAGACCATCGCTGAGCGCGATGGTGACGAGTGGGTCATCACCGGCGAGAAGCATTACACCACCAACGGCACCGGCTGGGACAAGAAAGGGTGCCATCTGTACACCGTCATCTGCCGCACCGATCCCGCGGCCCCCGCCGACGAGGGCCTGGCCATTATTGCCGTGCCGGGCAACAGGCACGGCATCAGCGTGGTCGACGTGTACGACAAGGTCGGTCACCGNNCGGCTAAGAAGATCTTCACCGAATCATTCAGCTGGACCGCGGCCCTGATCGGGGCGGCCTGCGTGGGCACCATGCGGGCGGCCTTTGACTACGCTCTTGATTTCGCCCGGAACGAAAAGCGGCTCGGCGCCGTACCGGTCATAGATCACCAGGCCGTCGGCTACACGCTCGCTGACATCAAGATGCGCATCGAGGCCTGCCGTTATCTCACCTGGAAAGCGTGCCACGATTTTGATCAGACCGGGGGGCGCGCCCAGGAACTAGCGATCATGGCCAAGGTCTACTGCTCCGAGGCCGCCACCACCGCCATCTACGACTGCATGCGCGTCGTCGGCATCGCCAGCTACACCACGAACCTGGCGCCGCTGGAGCGCATCATGCGTGATGCCATGGCGTTCCCGCTGTACGACGGGGGCAACCTGGGCATGCGCCGACGGCAGTTGCACGACATGTTCCGCCAGCCGGGTTATGACTCGATGCTGGCCGCTCATGGCGACGTCCCACCCTGGGCGGAGTTACGGGCCGTCAGGAAATCGTGGATCTGCGACGTCAGCTCGTGAATCTGCTGGGTAAGCAGAGTATTTGACGCCAGTTCCTCGGATAGCTTTGCCTCGACGTCCTCTATATGCTTTTCCTGATCCGCGATAGCCGCCAG
>PMOU01000044.1 GCA_003161205.1 Actinomycetota bacterium
ATCGACGTCTACTCGCCCCGCTCACCGCTCGGCGCCGCGATCGCCGGCAAGAAGGTCGGCGAGAAGGCCACCTACTCGCTGCCGAACGGCCGGGCCTGCACCGTCGAAATCCTGGAGGCCGTCCCCTACGTGGGGGTCTAAAAGCCTTTTCAAGCCGAACGGGCAGTGGTCACAGCGACCACTGCCCGTCTGGCGTCCGCGGGTTGCGCCCCACGTTACGACACGAGCTCGGGCTGCTGGCTGGCCGTTGCACGACGAGAGCGCCGCGCCCCGCACCGATACGCAGCAGGCCGACGACCGGGACAAGCTCCGGGCTATCGTGCTGGAGTTGGCCACCGACCTGATCCCGCCCGCCAGCTAGCCCGCCGCGGCGCGGACCAGGGGCAGGACGCGGTAGGGGACCTGGGCGGCCAGCGAGATCAGGGTGGACGAGCGGACCACGCCCTCGGCGGAGGTGATCGCGTCGAGCACGCGCTGCAGGTCCGCGTTGGTGCGGGCCACCACCCGGCAGAGCATGTCACCGGCGCCGGTGATGGTGTGCGCCTCCAGCACCTCGGGAATCGCGGCCAGCCGTTCCGCCACCGGATCGTGGCCGCCGGCCTGGCGGATCTCCAGGGTGATGAACGCGGTGACCTCGTAGCCGAGCGCCGCCGGATCCACCTCGGGCCCGTAGCCGGTGATCACGCCGCGATCGGTCATCCGGTCCAGGCGCGCCTGGACGGTGCCGCGGGCGACGCCGAGCCGCCGGGACGCCTCGAGCACGCCGACCCGCGGCTCCGCCGCGAGCAGTTCGATGAGCGCGGCGTCCAGCCGGTCGACCGGCCCTGGGTCGCTGATGGTCATGCTGTCCAGAGATACCACTGATCGTTCGGAATAAATAGGCAAGATGACTAGTGAACTTGCAGATGGTTGCGCAGTTTGAGGGCCGACGCGCATGCTGACGGTATGATCACGCCAGCGCAGGACAGTTTTCCCATCATCGGCATGGACGCCGTGGTCTTCGCGGTCGGGAACGCGAAGCAGGCGGCGCACTACTACTCGACCGCGTTCGGCATGCGGCGGATCGCCTACCGCGGCCCGGAGACCGGGTATCCGGACGAGGCGGCGTACGTGCTGACCTCGGGTCACGCGCGGTTCGTCTTCCGCGGCCCGGCCCGGCCGGGAACCGAACTGGGCCGGCGGGTGGCCGCGCACGGCGACGGGGTCGCCGACCTGGCCCTGCAGGTCAGCTCGGCCGAAGACGCGTACCGCTACGCGGTCGCCCACGGCGCGCGCGGCCTGACCGAACCGCACCTCGCCGAGGACGACTCGGGCAAGGTCGTGCTGGCCGCGATCGGGACCTACGGCGATACCCGGCACACGCTGGTCGAGCGATCCGGTTACTCGGGCCCCTACCTACCCGGCTACGTCCCGGCGGGGCCGGTCACGGCGCCCGGCGAGCGGCCGTTCTTCGCCGAGATCGACCACTGCGTGGGCAACGTGGAACTCGGCAAGATGGACCAGTGGGTGGACTTCTACCACCGGGTCATGGGCTTCACGAACATGAAGGAATTCGTCGGCGACGACATCGCGACCGAGTACTCCGCGCTGATGAGCAAGGTCGTCGCGGACGGGTCGCGNNCTGAACGAGCCCGCGGCCGGAAAGCGCAAGTCCCAGATCGACGAGTACCTGGAGTTCTACGGCGGCCCCGGCGTCCAGCACATCGCGCTGGCCACCGACGACATCGTGGCCAGCGTCCGCGCCATGACGGCGGCGGGTGTGGAGTTCCTGGCCACCCCGGGCAGCTACTACGACGAGCTCGGCTCCTGGGTCGGGCAAACCCGCGTGCCGGTCGACGAGCTGCGTGAGCTGGGCATCCTGGCCNNAGGCGCGGCAACCTGTAAGCCGGCCCCGCGCAGCCGGAAGACAGAGCTCTCAGCCGAAAGACAGCGTGTAGCCCGCGGCGCGCAGCGCGCCGATCACGTCGCCGCAGTGCTCGGGTCCGCGGGTCTCGACCTGCACGACCACTTCCACCTCGTTGACGTTCAGCCGCGGGGCCAGCCGCTCGTGCCCGACCTCGATCACGTTGGCGCCGAGGTCCGCCAGGTCGGCCAGCAGCTTCGCGAGCGACCCTGGACGATCAGGCAGCCGGCAGCGGAACGCCAGGTAGCGGCCTGCCGCGGCGAGACCGTGCCGAAGCAGCTTGGAGAGCAGCAGCGGGTCGATGTTGCCGCCGGACAGCACCACCGCCACGGGCGGGGCGAAGTCGCGCGGATGCTCGAGCAGGGCCGCCACGGCCGCCGCGGCCGAGGGCTCCACCACCTGCTTGGCCCGCTCGAGGCAGAGCAGCAGACCGCGGGACATGCTCTCTTCTGAGACCGTGACGACCCGCTCCGCCAGGCCGGACAGGATACCGAACGGGATGTCACCCGGCCGGCTGACCGCGATGCCGTCGGCCATGGTGGGCGTGGCCTGGACCGACAGCGGGTGACCAGCGGCCAGCGAGCCCGGATACGGGGCGACGGCTTCGGCCTGGACGCCCACCACCTGGATCTCCGGGTCCAGGCTCTTGATCGCCACCGCGAGGCCCGCGGCGAGGCCGCCGCCGCCCACCGGCACCACGACCGTCCGCACCTGCGGGCACTGCTCAAAGATCTCGAAGCCGACGGTGCCCTGGCCCGCCACGATGTCCGGATGGTCGAACGGATGGATGAAGACCGCGCCGGTCCGCTCAGCGATGGCCAGGGCCTCGCGCAGAGCATCCTCGACGTTGCTGCCGTGCAGGATGACCTCTGCTCCGTAATCGCGGGTGGCCTGCACCTTGGGCAGCGGCGCGCCGTGGGGCATCACCACGGTCGCCGCGGAGCCAAGCAGGCCGGCCGCGAACGCGACGCCCTGAGCGTGGTTGCCCGCGCTGGCCGCCACCACGCCCCGGGCTCGCTCGGCGCCGGAAAGCCTGGCGATCCGGTTGTAGGCGCCGCGCACCTTNNAAGGACCCGGTGCGCTGCAGGTTCTCGCACTTGAGGTACACCGGCCCGCCGACGGTCGCGGACAGCACCCGGGAGTGCAGGACAGGAGTGTCCGAGATCACATCGCGGAGCAGCTTACGGGCGGCGGCTACGTCATCGGAGCTAACTGCACCTGGTGTTGTTGCCACGGGAGGCAAGTGTGCCACCGATGGCCCGGCTCGGCACGCCGGCCCCGCTGACCGGCCGGCGGCCCGGCCCCAGATGCGAACAGGCGCGATCACGACATACTGTCGAATGGTGCAGCAACATAGCCAGCATCACCACGCCAGCACTCCAGACTCCGCCGCGGCCGGTACCCCGGGCGACCCGGCCGCCGTCCGCAGCGACCCACCGAGCCCCGCCACCCTGGGCGAGCTGCGGGCCAGCGGTCACGCCTATCGCGGCGTCAAGGACGAGATCAGGCAGAACCTGCTCGCCAAGATGCGCGCCGGGCAGGATCCCTTCCCCGGCATCGTCGGGTTCGGCCAGACCGTCCTGCCGCACCTGGAGCGCGCCCTGATCGCCGGGCACGACCTCATCTTGCTCGGCGAACGCGGCCAGGGCAAGACGCGGCTGATCCGCACCCTGGGCACCCTCCTGGACGAATGGACTCCGGTCGTGCAGGGCTGCGAGATCAACGACCATCCCTACCACCCGGCCTGCGCCCGGTGCCGGCGCCTCGCCGCCGAGCTGGGGGACGACCTGCCGGTCAGCTGGCGGCACGCCAGGATGAGGTACGGGGAGAAGCTCGCCACCCCCGATACCAGCGTCGGCGACCTGATCGGTGACATCGACCCGGTCAAGGTGGCCGAGGGACGCACCCTCGGCGATCCGGAGACCATCCACTACGGGCTGGTGCCGCGGACCAACCGGGGCATCTTCTCCCTGAACGAGCTGCCCGACCTGGCCGAGCGGATTCAGGTGTCCTTGCTGAACGTGCTGGAGGAGCGCGACATCGGCATCCGCGGCTATGCGCTGCGGCTCCCGCTTGACCTGCTCCTGGTGGCCAGCGCCAACCCCGAGGACTACACCAACCGGGGCCGGATCATCACCCCGCTCAAGGACAGGTTCGGCGCGGAAATCCGCACCCACTACCCGCTGGACCTGGCCGACGAGCTCACCCTCATCGAGCAGGAAGCCGACCTCAGCAGCAGCGCGGAACTCCCCGAGCACCTGGTCGAGGTGATCGCCAGGTTCACCCGCGGCGTCCGCGAGTCCCCCGCCGTCGACGCGCGCTCCGGTGTCTCGGCCCGGTTCGCCATCGCCGCGGCGGAAAGCACGGCGGCCTCCGCCGTGCGCCGGTCCGCGCTCGCCGGGCTGACCGAGGAGACCCCGGTGGCCCGGGTCTGCGACCTGCCCGCGGTGGTCAGCACGCTCCGCGGCAAGGTCGAGTTCGAGGTCAGTGAGGAGGGCCGGGAGGAGGAACTGCTCGGCGCTCTGCTGCGCCGGGCGATCGCCGACACCTTCCGCTCCCGGCTGGGCAACGTCGACCTCTCCGGCCTGCTCGCGAAGTTCGAGGAAGGCGGCACCGTCGAGTCAGGCGAACTCGTGGCCGCCGCCGACCTGCTGCAGCGGATCGGCGAGGTCCCGGGGCTCGCCAAGATCATGGCGCGGCTCGGCATGGACGGCGGTGAGTCGTTCGGCCACGCGGCCGCCGCGATCGAGTTCGCCCTGGAGGGGCTCTACCTGATGCGCCGGCTGTCCAAGGACAGCGCCAGCGGCACGAACGTGTACCGGACCTGACCATGGCGAACTTCCGGTACGGCAGGTACACCGACGGCCCGGACCCGCTCGCCCTGCCCTACGACGTGCGCGGCGCCGTCGATGAGATGGGCGAGGAGATCCTGGCCGGCGCCAACCCGGCCGACGCGCTCCGGGACCTGCTCCGACGGGGCCAGACCGGGCGGCGCGGCCTGGATGACCTGCTGCGCCGGGTCCGTGACCGGCAGCGGGAGGTCCGCGGCCGCGGCCGGCTGGACGGCATCTTGGAGCAGGCCCGCGCCCTGCTCGATACGGCCGTCGGGCAGGAGCGCGCCGAGCTGTTCCCGGACCCCAGCGACGAGGCCAGGCTGCGCGAATCCGACCTCGACGGGCTGCCCGCGGACACGGCTCAGGCGATCAGGCAGCTGGCCGACTACGACTGGCGCTCCCCCGCCGCCCGCCAGACCTTCGACCGGCTCAAGGACCTGCTGCGCAGCGAGGTGCTCGACAGCCAGTTCCGCGGCATGCGGCAGGCGATGAGCAACCCCGACCCGGAGGCGATGCAGCGGGTCAAGGACATGCTCGGCGACCTGAACGAGATGCTGGCCGCCGACGCCCGCGGCGAGCACACCCAGGCCGACTTCGATCGCTTCATGGAACGGCACGGTGAGCTGTTCCCTGACCAGCCGCACAACCTCGAGGAACTGGTCGATTCCCTGATCAGCCGGATGGCCGCGGCCGAGCAGCTGCTGCGCTCGCTCAGCCCCGAGCAGCGCGAAGAGCTGGCCGGGCTGATGGCCAGTGCCCTGGACGACGCGGGCCTGGCCGCCGAGATGGCCAGGCTCGCGGACGCGCTGCGGTCCCGGCGCCCCGAGCTTGACCGGGCCGGCATGGCCGGCGGCGTGCAGATGTCGGGCGAGGAGCCGCTCGGCCTCGGTGACGCCACCACGGCGCTGGCCGAGCTCGCCGACCTGGCCGAGCTGGAATCGGCTTTCGGCCAGGATTACCCGGGGGCGAGCCTGGACGACATCGACGAAGAGGCCGTCCGGCGGGCCTTCGGCCGGCAGGCGGTCGACGACGTCGAGGCCCTGCGCCGGATCGAGCGCGAGCTCGAACGGCAGGGTTACCTGGCGCGCAGCGGCGGGCAGCTCGAGCTCACCCCCAAGGCCGTGCGCAGGCTCGGCGACACGGCGCTGCGCCGGATCTTCGCCGACCTCAGCTTCGGCGGCCGGTCCGGCGACCACGACCAGCGCGACGCCGGGCAGGCGGGCGAGCTGACCGGCACCACCCGGCCCTGGGAGTTCGGCGACGAGCAGCCCCTCGACGTCCCGGCCACCGTCCGGAACGCGATCCTGCGCGGCGGGTCCCCGCAGGGGGCCCCCGGGGGGNNGGGCGGGCAGCCCCCCCGTGATCAGGGGGGGTCTGGGGGGGATCGTCCCCCCGGGGCTAGCACCATAAAACTCTCTCACCGGGATTTCGAAGTGGCCGAGACCGAACGGCGCACCGCGGCGGTCGTCTCGTTGCTGGTCGACCTGTCGTACTCGATGCAGCTGCGCGGAACCTGGGCGGCGGCCAAGCAGACGGCGCTCGCGCTGCACGCGCTGCTGCGCAGCAAGTTCCCGCAGGATGCCGTCCAGGTCATCGGGTTCTCCAACTACGCGCGCGAGCTGCACGAGGCCGAACTCGCCGGGCTCGGCTGGGACATGGTGCAGGGCACCAACCTGCACCACGCGCTCCTGCTGGCCGGGCGCCATATCGACCGGCACCCGGAGCACGAGCCGGTCGTCCTGATCATCACCGACGGCGAGCCGACCGCGCACCTGCAGCGAGACGGGCGATCCTGGTTCGACTGGCCGCCATCGCCGGAAACGCTCGCCCTCACGCTGGCGGAGGTGGATAAGATGACCCGTCGGCATGCCGCGCTGAATATTTTCATGCTGGCTGACGACGCCAGGCTCAGTGCGTTCGTTGACAACGTAGCGAAAAGGAATGGCGGGCGGGTGCTGCAGGCAGCACCGGAACATCTCGGTGAGTATGTCATCCGTGACTTCCTCCGCACCCGCGGCGCCAGTCGGCGGTAGATTTTCCTCGTCGGCCGACGCCCCCGGCGGCCATGACCGGCCGGAAACTCAAGACAGCCTGACCGCATGCCCGCACAAGGAGGAATCGTGAGTTCTACGAGCGAATCAGCCGAAAGGTCGTCGGGTAAGACGATACTCGCGGTGATTCTCGGCATCATCGCTCTGGTGTTCATCGTGGTCGCCATCATCTACCTGGCCGAGCCGGCCAAGTCGCTGCCCAGTTTCATTCCTGGGCACATCGCCGGATCGAGCGGCCACCACCCGCTGAAGGCCACTGGTTCCTTCGTCGTCGGCATCATCTTCGCCGTCGGCGCCTGGTTTGCCCTGGCTTACAAGCCCAAGCCCCAGGCCGCGGCCGCCAGCGACCGGGAGAGCTCGCCCGCCGGGCGCAGCTGACCCCCGCTGGACGCCGGTTAGCGCCCGCGGTCCGCTGCCGCGGCACCGCGGGCGCTTGTGGCATTAACCCTTGTTACCCTTAACCCGCGTTACAGAGCCTGGCGCAGGTCGTGGATCAGGTCGTCGCAATCCTCGATGCCGACCGAGAGCCTGATCAGGTCCCCGGGGACCTCAAGAGCCGAACCGGCCACCGAGGCGTGCGTCATCCGGTGCGGGTGCTCGATCAGCGACTCCACGCCGCCGAGCGACTCGCCCAGGGTGAACAGGCGGGTCCGGCCGCACGTGCGCACCGCCGCCTCCTCACCGGCCAGCATCCGGAACGACACCATCCCGCCGAACGCCCGCATCTGCTCCTGCGCGAGCTTGTGGCCCGGATGCGACGCCAAGCCCGGGTACATCACCTCGGCGACGGCCGGATGCTCGGCCAGCATCTGCGCTATCCGCAAGGCGTTGCGGCAGTGCCGGTCCATCCGCGCCGCCAGCGTCTTGATGCCGCGCAGCGTCAGCCAGGCGTCGAACGGCCCGGGGACGCCGCCGGTCGCGTTCCGGGTGAACGCGATACGCTCCGCGAGCCCGGGGTCGGCGACGACCACGGCGCCACCGACAACGTCGGAATGCCCGCCCAGATATTTGGTCGTCGAGTGCACCACCGCATCGGCGCCCAGCTTCAGCGGCTGCTGCAGGTACGGCGAGGCGAACGTGTTGTCCACCACGAGCATCGCTCCGGCCTCATGCGCGGCCTGGGCCAGCCCGCGGATGTCGGCGATGTGCAGCAGCGGGTTGGTCGGCGTCTCCGCCCAGACGCAGCTGACCGGCCGGGCGGCGAGGACCTCGCGCACGGCCGCGAGGTCCGAGATCGGGACCACGCTGTAGTCCAGGCCCCAGCCGGCCAGCACCTGGGCAAACAGCCGGTAGGTCCCGCCGTACGCGTCGTCCGGGATCAGCACATGATCGCCGGGGGAGCAAACCGTCCGCAGCAGGCAGTCCTCCGCCGCCAGGCCAGAAGCGAAGGCGAGCGCGGCGGGGCCATCCTCCAGGGCGGCCAGGCACTCCTCGAGCGCGGTCCTGGTCGGGTTGGCCGACCGGGAGTACTCGTAGCCGCCCCGCAGCCCGCCCACCCCGTCCTGCTTGAACGTGGAGACCTGATAGATAGGCGGCACCACGGCCCCGGTCAGCGGGTCAGGCTCCTGGCCCGCGTGGATGGCCAGGGTCTCGAACCCGTCCTGGCTGGTCATGAACGCATCCCTCCGTCGTTTCAGGTACTCAAGTCCTAGGTGCTGGCGGCGAGGAAGGTCAGCACGTCCTGGCGGGTGAGCAACCCCGATGGCTTGCCGTTCACGTGCACCACGGCGGCGCCTGCCTTCTCCAGCGCGCGCACGGCCCGCGAGACCGGCTCGCCGGAGCCGACGCTGGGCAGCGGGGCCGACATGTGCCCGCCGACGGGATCAGACGGCGTGGCCCGGCCGGCCACCAGGGCATCGAGCAGATCACGCTCCACCACCGATCCGACCACCTCCGCGGCCATCACCGGTGGCTCCTCCTTGACCACGGGCAGCTGAGAGACGTCGTACTCACGCAGCAGCGCGATGGCCGCCCCGACGCTTTCCTCCGGGTGCACATGCACGAACTCGGGCAGGCTGCGCTCTTTCCCGGCGAGCACGTCAGCGACCAGCGGCTCCGAGGTTTGCGCGGACAGGAAGCCGTAGTCGGCCATCCACTCGTCGTTGAAGATCTTCGAAAGGTAACCGCGGCCGCCGTCGGGCAGCAGCACGACGACCACGGCGTCCGGGCCGGCCGCCTCGGCCACCCGCAGCGCAGCCACCACCGCCAGCCCGGACGAGCCGCCGGTGAGCAGGGCTTCTTCTCGCGCCAGCCGCCGGGTCATGCCGAAGGACTCCGCGTCGCTGATCGCGATGATCTCATCGCAGACCGACGGGTCATAGGTGACCGGCCAGATGTCTTCGCCCACGCCTTCGACCAGGTACGGGCGCCCCGATCCGCCGGAGTAGACCGAACCCTCCGGATCGGCGCCGATGACCCGCACCGCGCCGCCCGATATCTCCTTCAGGTACCGGCCGGTGCCGGTGATGGTGCCGCCGGTGCCGATCCCGGCGACGAAGTGGGTCACCGTCCCGTCGGTCTGGGACCAAATCTCCGGGCCCGTGGTGGCGTAGTGCGCGGCGGGGTTCTCCAGGTTCGCGTACTGGTCAGGCTGCCAGCCGCCGGGAGTCTCGGCCGCCAGGCGGCGCGCGACGCTGTAATAGGAGTCTGGATGATCGGGCGCGACCGCGCCGGGACAGACCACCACCTCGGCGCCGTAAGCGCGCAGCACGTTGATCTTGTCCTGGGCCACCTTGTCCGGGCACACGAAGATGCACCGGTAGCCGCGCTCCGCCGCGACTATCGCGAGTCCGGCTCCGGTGTTGCCCGACGTAGGCTCCACGATCGTTCCGCCGGGCCTCAGGTCTCCGGCGGCCTCCGCCGCCGCTACCATCCGCAACGCGATGCGATCCTTGACCGAACCGCCCGGGTTGAAATATTCCACCTTGGCGAGCACCGCGGCCCCGGGGATGGCCCGGGTCACCGACCGCAGCCGGATCAGCGGCGTGTTGCCCACCAGTCCGCTCAGTGAGTCATGCACCTGCATGCTGCTCCCTCTTCCTGGCCTCAGGGGGTGCTCTGGGTTGGGATCGACGGTATCGGATCCCGGCGGCTGCCCGGGTATTCCCTGGCTGGCTAGCCGGGGACATAATCTGGATGCACCCTATGCGAGGAGGCTCTGTCATGCCCGAAGCAGTGATCGTCGCCACCGCACGGTCGCCGATAGGCCGGGCCGGCAAGGGCTCGCTCGCCAGCATCCGCCCGGACGACCTGACCGCGCAGATCGTAGCCGCGGCGCTGGCCAAAGTGCCGCAGCTTGACCCGGCCGACATCAGCGACCTGATGCTCGGCTGCGGCCTGCCCGGCGGCGAGCAGGGATTCAACCTGGCCCGGGTGGTCGCGGTGCTGGCCGGATACGACCAGCTGCCCGGCACCACCGTCAACCGGTACTGCTCGTCATCGCTGCAGACCACGCGGATGGCCTTTCACGCGATCAAGGCCGGCGAGGGCGACGTGTACATCTCGGCCGGCGTCGAGTGCGTGAGCAGGGTCGCCAAGGGCAGCAGCGATTCCCTGCCTGACACCAAGAACCCGCTCTTCGACGAGGCGCGGGCGCGAACCGGACGGTTCGGCGCCGGCGGTGCCGGACAGTGGCACGACCCGCGCGCCGACGGGCTCGTGCCCGACATCTACATAGCCATGGGCGAGACGGCCGAAAACGTGGCCGGAGTGCGCGGCATCACCCGCGAGCAGCAGGACGAGTTCGGCGTCCGCTCCCAGAACCTGGCGGAGAAGGCCATCGCCAACGGTTTCTGGGAGCGGGAGATCACGCCCGTCACGCTGCCCGACGGCACCGTGGTCACCGCCGACGANNGTGGTGATGAGCGACGTCAAGGCGGCCGAGCTCGGCCTCACGCCGCTGGCGCGGATCGTGTCGTCCGGGGTGACCGCGCTATCGCCGGAGATCATGGGCCTAGGACCAGTGGAGGCTTCGCGCCAGGCCCTCGCGCGAGCCGGCATGGCGATCGCCGACATCGACCTGGTGGAGATCAACGAGGCGTTCGCGGCTCAGGTCATCCCGTCCGCTGCCGATCTCGGCGTGGACATCGCGAAGCTGAACGTCAACGGCGGCGCCATCGCGGTCGGGCACCCGTTCGGGATGACCGGGGCGCGCATCACCACCACCTTGCTGAACAGCCTGCAGTTTCATAACGCGACGCTCGGCTTGGAAACCATGTGCGTCGGCGGCGGCCAGGGCATGGCGATGATCTTCGAGCGGCTTAGCTGAACATTTGGTGGCCATCAGGGGGTTGCCAGGCGGCTTGCGATGAGGCACTCTCAGCTCAAGGGAGACCTTCCACGGAGGTGCCAGTTGTCACTGATCCACTCACCGAATCTGCACAGTAGTCTCATAGCGCGTATCCCGGTCGTTACCGGTCGCGACCTCGCTGAGTGGTTCCACCGCCTCGAATCCGGCCCCGCGTTCCTGCGCTCCGACGAGCGCGCCCACTGGCTGGCGGACGACGCCGGCATCTCGAATGGCTACGCCCATGCCATCGTGCACGAATACGAGATGCGACGGCGCCTGAGGCTCAACGGAGCGTAGCGGCCCATCCTCGCACGCTCCGCGTTACCCACCGGGCCAGGCTTTGCCTCGTTCGATCTAGCGCTATGCCCGGCCCCTGGCTTAAGACGCGGGCTCGCTGCCAGGCAGATTCCCGGTGACCGGACATAAGCCCCTGTCCCCGGCAATGACGGGCTTTAGCCAGGCTTTAGCCTGGTTCCGGCTTACCGTCGCCCAGTGCTTTACCCGTTGCCCTCTCGGCGCTTGCACTCATAACGGCCGATCTCAGGCTAAGGTCGGCCAGTTCCTCTTAACTGGTACTTTGCCGGCATCTCGGCCAGCTTGCGTGAGCCCTTCTCCGCGCACCACGGCAGCTATCACCCGGTCCTTCCGCAGCTACTGTTCAGCGGACTCCGCGATGCTTTTCGCCTGCGATGCCGCCTAGTGGGCGATGTCCTCCGGGCGCCGCGAAAGGGGGTCGGTGTGCCGCCGCACCCCTAAGAAAGGGGTCGGTGTGCCGCCGCACCCCCTAAGAAAGGGTGTGGCGCGGCACGGGGGGCTTGTGGCTGGGGACTGGGGGTGCTTCGGGGCGGTGGGCAGGGGAAATGTCGGATTTAATGGTAAAAGTATTAGTACGGGGAGGTATAGCAATCGTTTGCAGCTAAACTGCAGTTAATCATTGTTTCTACTGGGACTGCATTGACAATTGGGACATCAGATCACGTATACAATGAGTGCCCCCGGTCGGAGTCGAACCGACACTGGGGACCCTTTTAGGGGGCCGGCCTCTTCCCTTGGGCTACGGGGGCGGCACCATAATACTGCGCGCGCAATTGCCTAACCGGGGAGTAACAAAGACCACTTCAGATAATTTTCCCTGAGCCGATCTTCGTTTTCAGCAAGAAATGCAGAGCGTAACTAACTACATGATCGACATTAGCCCTGAGTAACCGCTTCTCGGTGTCCAGGCCAGCGCGGACACGGGCGCGGCTAAAAATGGCGTCGAGCATTGCCGGAGTGACGCGACCGGTGAATGTATTCTGCTGACTCGGGTGATAACAGCCCATTAGCAGCATTTCGCCGGACTGGCCCGGGCCCGTCAGCCGAACCTCGGCACCGTGGCCGAAGGCCGGCCGCGGCCTCGGCTGACCGAACCCGCACTGCCCGAGCGCGGGCCACATCGCCTGCCAGGCGAATCCGCCGAGGCAGACGATAACCCGCAGCTCCGCGAGCACCAGGCGAAGCTCGGCCACCAGCCATGGCGCGCAGGTGTCCCGTTCGGCCGGGGTGGGCTTATTCTCCGGCGGCGCGCAGCGAACCGCGGCCACCATCCGGGCGCCCAGCAGCCGCTGGCCGTCTCCCACCGCCGTGCTGACCGGTTGTGCCGCCAACCCGCACCGGTACAGCGACGCGAAGAGGAAGTCGCCGCTGCGGTCGCCCGTGAAGACCCGGCCGGTGCGGTTCCCGCCGTGAGCCGCAGGCGCCAGGCCGACGATCAGCATCCGGGGTCTCGCCGCTCCCCAGCCGGTCACCGGGCGCCCCCAGTAAGGCTCGTCACGGAACGCACGGCGGCGGACAACGGCCACCTCCTCCCGCCAGCTGACCAGGCGCGGGCAGGCGCGGCACACGGACTGCCGCGCGATGAGCTCGTCGAGTGTGGCCGCGCTGCCAGCCAGTTCCGTGACCTGTTCCGCGCTGCCGGCCACCGGCGTGTCCGGCCCGGCGGGATCGGCTGGCCAGCGGCCCAGCGGGACCAGCCGACCCGTAACGTCCCCGCCGGCCCCCACCCTCAGCCGCGCAGGCCTCTGGCCAGCGACCATGCCATCCCGTCGAGGATGTCGTGCTCGCTCACCAGCACCTCGCCGAAACCGAACCGTCCCATCAGCCGGTCCAGGACCAGAGCGCCGCCGCCGATCACGTCCACTCGTCCCGGGTGCATCACGCCAATCTGCGCGCGGGCGGCCCGGGTCTGCGCCAGCAGGTCGCAAGTCACGGCGTGCACGTCGGCCGCGCAGACGCGCGCATGGTGGATCCGGGCCGGGTCATAGGCCGGCAGGCCCATCGCGATCGCGGCCACCGTGGTGACCGAACCGGCCAGGCCGACCAGCGTCCTGGCCTCCGCTACCGGCACGGCCTCGCCGACCACCTCCAGCGCCGCGTCGATGTCGGCGGTGGCCGCCGCGATCTCCAGCCGCGTCGGCGGGTCCCCATGCAGGTGCCGCTCGGTCATCCTGACGCAGCCGATGTTGACGGAGATCAAGCTGTAATCCGGGGGGACGNNGAGCCGCCGCCGATGTCGGTGACCAGGAAAGGTCCGCCGCGGGCGGCTGCGAGTTCCGCGGTCGCCCCCGTGAACGACAGCATCGCCTCCTGCGGCCCGGTGAGGACCTCCGGCGCGACCCCGAGCACTTCCTCGACGCGGTGCACGAATTCAGCCGCGTTGGCGGCGTCCCGGGTCGCGCTCGTCGCCACCATGCGCACCGACTGCACGGCGGATCCGGCGATGATGTCCGCGTATTCGCGCAGCACCCCGATCGTCCGCGCGAGGGCGTCCGGCGCCAGCCGTCCGGTCTGGTCCACACCCTGGCCCAGCCGGACGATCTCCATCCGGCGGGACAGATCCGTCAGCTCGGCCCGGTCCAGATCTACGTCCGCCACCAGCAGGCGCAGCGAATTCGTCCCGCAGTCCACGGCCGCGACCCGGCAGGCCATCATGCCTCCGGCGGGACGCATGGTCCCGCGAGCCACCATTCGCCCACCGCTTCCAGCACCTCGCGGCCGAACGGGTTCACGTCGCCTGCGGCGAGCTCATGAGCGACCAGCGCATGCAGGCACTTAACCCGCTCGGGCATGCCGCCCGCGGACTGAGTACCCGGCGGCAAGGGCTTGATCCCGGCTGATCGCGCCGCCGTCTCCCGGCGCGTCAGGTAGTCGCGGTGCGCGGACTCGTAGCGGCGCCGCAGCCCGTCATCCGCCAGCCTCGCGGTCATCTCGCGCATCAACCCGGCCGCTTCCAGCCTGCTGACCGCCGCGTTCGCCCGGGGACAGGTCAGGTAGTAAAGCGTGGGGAACGGGCTGCCGTCGGGCAGCCTGGGCGCTGTCTCCGCGACATCAGGCAGCCCGCAGGGACAGCGGTGGGCGACGCCCAGCAGCCCGCGCGGGGAGCGGCCGAGCTGACGGGCGATGACCGCCTCATCCTGCGTCGTTATCACTTGGCCGGGCTCGCATCGGCCTGCTCCACCGACCGCCACAGCTTGGCGTACCACGGTGCCGGCCCGGCCGGGGCCGACGGGGCCGTGCTGATCAGCGACTGGCCGCCTTCGACGATGTAACACTGGGTACCGGGGAAGCACATGTCGAGCTCCTGCCGGGCCAGCTGTTCGATGTAGGAGGGATCGGCGAGCTTAGCCTGCTCCGCTTCCAGGCTCTTCACCTGCGCCAGCGTGGTCTGCTGCTGCGACACCAGCTGGTCGATCTGCCTGCGCTGGGCCACGTACTCACGGACCGGGTAGGCCAGGCTCAGCGCGATCGCGCAGATCACGACCGCAAGCACCGCAGCCCGGCCGGTCAGCCGGGTTGTCCGGGGAGCAGCGGCGGCCGGGGACATCAGCCCTTGTTGGCCCTCGCCGCGAAGCGGGGGTAGGCACCCGGTCCCGCGTAGGTCGCCGCGTCGCCGAGGAGTTCCTCGATCCGGAGCAGCTGGTTGTACTTCGCGACCCGCTCGCCCCGGGCGGGCGCACCGGTCTTGATCTGGCCGCAGTTGGTCGCGACCGCAAGATCAGAGATGGTGGTGTCGTCCGTCTCGCCGGAGCGGTGGCTGATCACGCAGGTGAACCCGGCGCGATGGGCGATGCTGACCGCGTCCAGGGTCTCGGTGACCGAGCCGATCTGGTTCAGCTTGACCAGCAGCGAGTTCGCCGAGCGCTCAGCGATGCCGCGGCGAAGCCGTTCCGGGTTGGTGACGAAGATATCGTCGCCGACCACCTGGACACGATCGCCGACGCTCGCCGTGAGCTCCTGCCAGCCCGGCCAGTCTTCCTCGGCGAGCGGGTCCTCGATCGATACGATGGGATAGGCGTCCAGCCACTCGGCGTAGACCGCCGTCAGCTCGGCCGAGGTCCGCGGCTTCCCGTCGAAGTTGTACGCGCCGTCGGCGTAGAACTCCGATGCGGCCGCGTCCACCGCCAGCCCGACATCCCGGCCGGGGCTGAACCCGGCCTTGCCGATCGCCTCGACGATGAGGTCGAGGGCGGCCCGGTTGTGCTCGAGGTCGGGAGCGAAGCCGCCCTCGTCGCCGACGCCGGTGGAGAGCCCGCGCTGCTTGATGACCGACTTCAGCGCGTGGTAGACCTCGGCCCCCCAGCGGAGCGCCTCGGTGAAGGTCGCCGCGCCCAGCGGGGTGATCATGAACTCCTGGACATCGACGTTGTTGTCGGCGTGCGCGCCGCCGTTCAGGATGTTCATCATCGGGACGGGCAGCACGTGCGCGTTCGGCCCGCCCAGGTACCGGAACAGCGGAAGGCCGCTGGAGTCCGCGGCGGCACGGGCGACGGCCATGCTCACGCCGACGATGGCGTTCGCGCCGAGCCTGGACTTGTCAGGCGTCCGGTCGAGATCGATCAGCGCCTGGTCTATCAGCCGCTGATCGTCGGCCTCATGACCGAGCAGCTCGGGCTGGATTTCGTCGATTACACCCTGAACGGCCCGCTCTACCCCCTTGCCGCCATATTCAGAGCCGCCGTCCCTGAGCTCCACGGCCTCGAAGGCGCCCGTCGAGGCCCCGCTCGGCACCCCGGCACGCCCGACGGTCCCGTCGTCCAGCGCCACCTCGACCTCGAGAGTCGGGTTACCCCGGGAATCGAGGATCTGCCTGGCATGGATCGCTTCGATGGAGGCCACCGCCGGCTCCTTGTTTCTGCTCGTGTCCCACGTCGGTACGGGCAATGCGCAAGCTCGCCCATACTGAGCCTAGTGGAGCAGCGGCACTCCGATGCGCGGCCACGCCGCTAAGCCGGCGGCCGGGTTGAGCTAGTTCGTGTACACGTCCACGTAGCGAACGGCCATCGTGCCCGGCGACGAGGACTGGCCGCCAGGCGCCGTGCACCGGCACCGGGCATCGGGGTACGAGCCGCCCACCGCGACGTCGAGCAGAATCCGCAAACCGTGATCGACGGCCGCGGTCCAGGCCGCCGGCCCGACCCGGGATTCGCGTACGCTGTAGAACTCGTGCCCGTCGAGGTACCAGCGGATCTGCTGGTCGCTCGCATCGCGCCGGTCGATGATCACCGTATAGGTGTGGAATCCCAGCTGGCAGCCGGTACATGCCCGTAGCCCGCTGCCCAGGCCGCCCTCCTCATGACAGGGACCGAACGTCCCGTCGGGATTGCGCTGGGTCAGGTTCCCGCAGTGCAGGGTGCCCGCCTCCTGGCTCAGGCCGTTGACATCCTCCATGATGTCGACTTCGCCATCCTGAGGCCATTTCCCTGGTCCCAGCATCCAGAACCCTGGCCAGTACCCCAGGGCGTTCACCGGGTCGGGCTGCTCGATGGACGCCGTCACCATCATCTCGCCGCCGGCCGGGGCCCCGAACAGGCGCCTGGTCCCGATCCGGGCCGAGGTCCACGATGCGCCCGGGCTGCCGGGGGCTCCGTGTCCGGAGACCGTGATATCGAGATCGCCATGACCGTCGAGGTGGATGTTGGACCGCGACGAGGTATCCGTCTCGACCTCACCGGTACCGAAAATCCCCTGGCCGGTGGTGAATTCCCAGCGGGTGCGGCTGACGCTGCCGCTCGCCGGGCCGGTGAAGTTGTCCGCCCAGATAAGTTTCCACGCTGACGGCCCGTCGGCCGCGTGAGACGCGACTGAGCAGCCGCTGGCGGCGAGAGCCATGACCATGCCCAGCCGGGCCGCGAGCCGCAGCAGCCGTGGTGAAGCGCCTCTGCGCAGCCCTGCCCCCTCAGCCCGTCGGCCTTCCTGGTGCCGAATGTTAACGAAATATCCGGTAAATCCTAGCGTCCGGAGGGCTGGGAGCGTTCCCAGCGGTGCACCAGGTCCAGATAGCGGCGCGCCGCCGCACGCAGTTCCAGCTCGGGGTCCCGGTCCGCGGCCCGGGCCGCGGCCACCAGCCGGAAGAGCTCGCCGCCGAGGTCATCTCCGGCGGCGCCCGGATCACCGGGACCGGCCTCGGCCAGGCGGGCCAGTTCATCGGGCACCCCGGCCCGCGCCGCCCGCCGCTGCAGCTGCGCGGCCAGCGCCAGGGCAGGCTGCCCGAACGGCACGCCGTCAAGCGCGGAAGGATCAGCCGGGCCGGACCCGGAGCCCCCGGGCCGCTGCGCCAGGGCCTTCTTCTCTTCCCGCTTGATCTCGTCCCAGTTGCGGGTGACCTCATCGGCACCGGAGACCGCCACGTCCGCGAACACGTGCGGATGCCGCCTGACCAGCTTGGCGACGATGCCGTCCGCGACGTCATCGATCGTGAACGAGGTGCCATCGTCGCGTTCGGCCGCGATGCGCGCGTGGAACACGACTTGCAGCAGCACATCGCCGAGTTCCTCGCAGAAGGCCTGCTCATCGCCGGACTCAAAGGCCTCGAGGGCCTCGTAGGGCTCTTCCAGCAGGTGCGGGATGAGCGACTCATGGGTCTGCCGGGCATCCCACGGGCATTCGGCCCGCAGCCGGTCCATGGTCGTCACCAGGTCGATCAGCCGGGCACCCGGCAGATCGGCCGAACCGTACAGCAGCTGGGCATCCGGCGGGAGCGGCGGCTCCGCGCCCGGCTCGGCCAGCCAGACCACCACCTTGTCCGCGGCATTGTCCGCGGCGAGCGAGGTAACGTCGGACTCGTCCACCACCTGGTAGCCGATGTTCGCCTGATCCAGCGCGGGCAGCTGCGGATGGCCGGCCGGGGCGAGCACGGCGTCAGCGGACCGCAGGGCCTGCCACGCTTGGAAGCTGAGCAGGCCAGGCGCGACCCGCGGGCTGGTCGCCAGCAGGATCAGCAAGCCGGCGTCAGCCCCGACGTCGACGCCGCCGTGGCCTTCCCCGCCGCCCGCGAGACCGTGCTGGGCGCGGAAACGACCTGGTACTGGCTGTAATTCAGCCGGCCGAACTGCGGATTGATCTCGATGTTGAGATTCTTGGCCGCCACGCACTGGGCCCGCTCAAGCTTGGCGGTCGAAGCCGTCTGCGCCGACGTCGCCGTGGGGAGCTTGCCGCCGTTAGCCTGCTCGACGAACTGGGTCTCGATGGCCTGGTACCGGCCGAGCTCGGCGGACAGGTTCGGCGGAATCCCGTTGGCGGCCAGGATCAGGGGCAGGGTGACATTTGTCAGGCCCTCGGACGCAGCCTCGGACTTGGACTCCGCGTAGATCTGCGCCAGCGCTGCCTGCGCCTGGGCGGTCGAGACCGTGATGCCGTCGGCGCGGGCCAGCGCCTCGTTGATCTGGAACCTGACCAGCCAGCTGAGCGTCTCCTGGGTCTCCTGCGTCGCGCTGAGCTGGACGGTGGACGGATACAGCTTGGCGGTCTGGCTGAGATTCGTCACCTCGGTGTCGAGGGCCGCGATCGTGATCCGCTGGTTGCCGACGATGGCCGCGGCGCCCATCTTGACCGGGGAGCACCCGGTCGCCACGAGTCCCACACCGAGCACGGCGGCGGACGCCGCGATAAGCCTCCGAAACACCGGACGTGGCCCCTTCATCTGAATAACGCTCCTACCGCCAGGTCAGCCAGCACCGAGTGGATAACGTCGCCGCACCAGGCCAGCAGTTCGGTGTCCCGCAACGGCTGCCCGCCTATCGAGGCGGTCTTCGGCACTGGTACGAGCATCGTACGCACCGTCGGTTTCAGCACTGTCTTCGGGTACAGGCGCTGCACCCGGACCTGCCGCGAATCAGGCAGCTCGACCGGCGCGAACCTGATGTGATTGCCCGCCGCGGTGATGTCGGTGAGCCCCGCCCGCCGGGCCGCGGTGCGCAGCCGGGCCACCTCGAGCAGGTTGAGGACCGGCTCGGGCGGCTCGCCGTACCGGTCGGTCAGCTCATCGCGGATGGCGGTGGCGTCCGCCTCGGAGTCGATGGCGGCGATCTGCGTGTAGGCCTCCAGCCTGAGCCGTTCGCCGGGCACGTAATCGTGCGGGATGTGCGCGTTGACCGGCAGCTCCACCCGGACCTCGGGCTTCTCGGCGGGCCCGTCGCCCTTGAGCTCGTTGACCGCCTCACCGATCATCCGCACGTACAGGTCGAACCCGACCCCGGCGATATGCCCGGACTGCTCTCCGCCGAGCAGGTTGCCCGCGCCGCGGATTTCCAGGTCCTTCATGGCGACGTACATCCCCGCGCCTATTTCGGTGTGCTGGGCCACGGTGGCGAGCCGCTCGTGCGCCGTCTCGGTCAGGGCCCGCTCGGGCGGGTAGAGGAAGTACGCGTAGGCCCGTTCACGGCCACGGCCCACCCGGCCCCGGAGCTGGTGCAGCTGGGACAGCCCGTACATGTCGGCGCGGTCGATGATGAGGGTATTGGCGTTGGGAATGTCCAGGCCGGATTCCACGATCGTGGTCGAGACGAGCACGTCGTAGTTCCGTTCCCAGAAGTCGACCATGATCTTTTCCAGCTCATGCTCGTTCATCTGCCCGTGCGCCACGGCTATCCGCGCCTCGGGCACGAGCTCGGCGAGCTGGGCGGCGGCCTTGCGGATCGAGGTGACCCGGTTGTGCACGAAGAAGACCTGGCCGTCCCGCAGCAGCTCGCGCCGGATCGCCGCGGTGACCTGCTTCTCGTCGTAGGCGCCGACGAAGGTGAGCACCGGGTGCCGGTCTTCGGGCGGGGTCAAGATGGTGGACATCTCCCTGATCCCGGCGACACCCATCTCCAGCGTCCTGGGAATGGGAGTAGCCGACATGCCGAGCACGTCCACCTCGGTGCGCAGCCGCTTGAGGTATTCCTTGTGCTCTACCCCGAACCGCTGTTCCTCGTCGATGATCACCAGGCCGAGCTTGGCGAACCTGGTCTCAGGCGATAGCAGCTTGTGCGTGCCGATGACGACGTCGACGGTCCCGTCGGCGAGCCCGCGCAGGGTCTGCGCCGTGTCGGCACTGCCCTGGAACCGGGACAGGGGCTTCACCGTCACCGGGAACGGGGCGTAGCGCTCGGAGAATGTCGAGTAGTGCTGCTGGACCAGCAGCGTGGTCGGCACCAGCACGGCGACCTGCTTGCCGTCCTGCACCGCCTTGAACGCGGCCCTGACCGCGATCTCGGTCTTGCCGTAGCCGACGTCGCCGCAGATCAACCGGTCCATCGGCACCGGACGTTCCATGTCGTGCTTGACTTCGTCGACGGCGCCGAGCTGGTCGGGGGTCTCCACGTACGGAAACGCGTCCTCCAGCTCGCGCTGCCACGGGGTATCCGGCCCGAACGCGAACCCGGGCGAGGCCATCCGGGCCGAGTACAGCCGGATCAGCTCGGACGCGATCTGCCGGACGGCCTTGCGCGCCCGGCCCTTGGCCTTGGCCCAGTCCCCCCCGCCGAGCCGGTGCAGGGTCGGCGCCTCGCCGCCGGAGTACCGGGTCACCTCGTCCAGCTGGTCGGTCGGCACGTACAGCCGGTCGGCCGGCTGGCCCCGCTTGTTCGGCGCGTATTCGATGACCAGGTACTCGCGGGTCGCGCCGGCCGTGGTCCTGGATGTCATCTCCAGGTAGCGGCCCACCCCGTGCTGCTCGTGCACCACGTAGTCGCCCGGCTTGAGCTGGAGCGGGTCGACGCCGCCGCGCCGCCGGCTCGGCATCCGCCGCATGTCCCTGGTGGTCGGCAGCCCGCTCGGCTGCCCGGCCAGGTCGCTCTCGGTGAGCAGCGCGAGCTGGACCGCCGGCCAGACAAAGCCGTTCTCGATCCGCGCGGTCGTGACGTAGGGGACGCCAGGCTCGGGCGGATCGTCCAGATCGGCCATGCGGGCGCCGATATTCTCGCTCCGGAGCATCTCGGCCAGCCGCTGGGCCGGGCCATGGCCCTCGGTCACCAGCACGACCCGCCAGCCGTCAGCCAGCCACCCGCGCACGTCCGCCATCATGCGGTCCGTATCGCCGCGATAGCCAGGGGCGGGCGAGGCATTTATCCGGAACGGGCTTCGTTCGTCCCCCCCGGACCGCTGCGTGCCGGTTCCGGCGGGTGCTTCCGCGGGCTCGTCCGGGTCGGTCACGCCGAACGGCGCGATCGTCCACCACGGCAGGCCCAGGGCCGCGGCGGCCGCCCGGATCCGCGCGATCGGCTGGAAGGCCGCGGCCCCGAGATCCACCGGCGCCTCGCCGCCCGCCTCGCCGTCCCTCCGCATGGCGGCGTTGGCCCATGATGCCTCGAGGAACTCCTGGCTCGTCTTGACCAGTTCCTCGGCGCGGGAGCGGATCCGCTCGGGATCGCAGGCGAGCACGATGCCGCCCGGCGGTATGTAGTCCAGGAGCAGTTCCATCCGCTCCGCGAGCACCGGGGCGAACGCCTCCATGCCCTCGACGGATATCCCCTCAGCCAGCTTGACGAGCACGTCGGCCAGGGCGGGATGAGCGTCGGCGAGCTCTTTGGCCCGTTCCCTGACGGCGGGGGTAAGCAGGAGCTCGCGGCACGGCGGGGCCCAGAGCCCGTCGTGCGCCGGGCCGATGCTGCGCTGATCCGCGACCTTGAAGTAGCGGATCTCTTCCACCGTGTCCCCGAAGAACTCGACCCGCAGCGGATGTTCCTCGGTGGACGGGAACACGTCGACGATGCCGCCCCGGACCGCAATCTCGCCACGGCTCGTGACCAGGTCGGTCCGCGCGTACCCGATCTCGACCAGCCGGACGAGCAGGTCGTCGAGTTCACAGGTCTGGCCGGCGTGCAGGCTGACCGGCTCGAGGTCGCCGAGTCCGGCCACGATCGGCTGCAGCAGGCTCCTGACCGGCGCCACCACGACCGTGAGCGGCCCGTTCGGCTCGCCGGGGCCGGCGGGATGAGCGAGCCGCCGCAGCACGGCAATCCGCTGGCCGACCGTGTCCGATCGCGGCGANNGCCACCCGGCCGGGCGGCAGGAACGATCCGAGCCCGGCCGTCAGGTCGTCCGCCTCGCGAGCCGTGGCCGTCACCGCGAGCACGAACCGGCTGGGATCCCCCGGAGCCCGGCGGGTCAGCGCCGCGGCCAGCACGGGTCGCAGGGCCGGCGGCGCGACCAGGTCCTCGCCGAGGAGGACCTGGTCGGCTCCGGTGGCGCCGGCCAGCCCGTCGCCGGCCGCGGAGCCCGCGTCCGCCGGAGCGCGGCGTTCCGGGACGGCATCATCATCCGCCCGCGAAACCACGTCGTGCAGTTGCGGGTCGGTATCGAGAATGGTGAGCAGTCCTGCGAGGCTCATGTTGTCCCTGTGATCGCTGTTTGTCCCTTGTCGTGGCTGCCCTGCGCCCGCGGCGGGACCCTCACATGGAGTCCGCGACCCGGTCCCGGGCAGCATGAATCGGCCGGGCTTTGGTCAACCCGGCTCTTTACGGAACCCCTTAAGTTTACGCGTTTCGCCGCGCCCGTGCGCAGCGCGCTCCCAGGCACTGGAACCC
>PMOU01000408.1:0-2902 GCA_003161205.1 Actinomycetota bacterium
GTGGAGCTGAACGGCTTGGCGTTAGGGTCGCCGGGTTCACGTGTCCCTGGTTCAGAGTCGTGCGAGACCTCGAGGGCCCGGGAATCCAGCCTGCCGGAATGGGACGAGGGCCAGCCGGGACGCTGAGCGGGCCCCGAGCTACGGGCTGACCACAGGTCCTGTGCAGGGGTGCCCTGAGCTGGCCCGGCGTGAGTCGGACCAGCTCCCCGAGCCGACCCAGTGCCCCGAGCTTGGCCGTTGTCTTGAGCCGGGCCGGTTACTTGAGCCGGGCTCGAGCCCTGAGCCCGGACGGAGTCCTGCTCGCCCGCGGGCTCGGGTGCCTTGACGTCCGGCGCCATTGCGCGCGACCACGGGCTGCGGGGCCAGGTCCCCCGGGGCTCGGGTTCCCTGGGTGCGGATCCTCGGGGTTCGGATCCCCTGGGGTCGGATGTCCGGGGTCCGAATGCCTTGGTCCCTGGCCGCGCTGTCGCGCGCACGGGGATCTGCGCAGCTACCGACGGCGCCGAGGACGGAGCAGGCCGCGCGGGCCGGGCGGTCGGGGAAGTGGTGGGTTCAGCGGTCGGAGGCGCGGCTGACGCAGGGGCGGCCGACGCAGGGGCAGGTGACTGAGGGGGGGCCGACTGAGGNNGGCAGGCGGCTGAGGGGCAGGCGACGGCGCGGCTTCGGCGGCCGACGGCTGAAGCGCATGTGGGCGGGATGTGTCCGGGCGGGATGTGTCTGGGCGGGCGTCCCGGCGAGATGCGTCCGGGCGGGATACCTGGGGCTGTCGCAGGTCTGGCTGGGACGTTTCTGGCGGCAATGCCGCTGACCTTGCTTGCGCTGACGGCGCTGGGTGCGCGGGCGCCGGGGACCGGGCCGGGCCTCGCCCTGCTTTGAGCTGCGCCGGGACTCGGCGGGCCGGGCCGGAGCGGGCCGTGCTGGTGCGGATCTTAATCGGCGGGGCCGGAACCCGCGGCGTCGCCTTCTCGGCGGTGGTCTCGGCGGCTTGCAGGGCGGATTCTTTGGTCCCGGTCGCGCGCGCGGCTGGCCCGGCCGGGCTCAGGGTCACCTTGGCCTTGGCCTTCCTCGACTGCGCCTTGGGCGGGTGCTTGTGCCATACCCGGGCCGACACGAGGATCTCGTCCTTCTCCGAGAACGGCGCCATCCGGCACCAGGCTCGCGGTTCAGCGATGTACCGGAGCTGCGAGCTCACCAGTTCCGGCAAGCGCTTGCTTTCGATGACCGGCCGGGTCGTCAGCCAGGTGAGCACCCCCGGCGGCAGTACGTACAGCCACACCAGGTTGTGGTTAAAGGGCAGCCCGATCGCAATGAGGAAAACTACATAGGGAACAGTGATCCCGGTGAACACCGCAATCCACGTGATGGGCAGCGGCGCTGGCAGCCGAAAGTCATATAGCTTGTACAGCCGTTTTTCGATCCGCCAGATATTCGTATAAGTGGGAAGATCCACTAGGGACGCGCTCCTTCGGCCAGAACGGGATCAGTGGACTCCGAGCGCGTTCGCTATGCCTTCGGCGAGCGTCCGCACGATATCTGGTGTGTAAAAAACGACCGCGATGGCGACCGCGAGCACGATGAACTGCACGAATCGTGTGATCTCACGGGTGAACAAGAAGAAGATCGCAACGATCCCGACGATCCCGAGGAACAACGGCCCGAACAGGCCCTGCAAGTACGTAACCAGACCTTGCGTACTCAAGGCCACTGGACCCATCGCAGCGGTTAGATGAGTATACATAAAATGTCCCTTCCGGGATCAAATGACCATCCAGAGTGTATTGCGGCGAGCCGCTGGAGCAGATACAAGTGAAGCGGCTGCAGGTGCCGGGGCGGCCGCGTGCATCGCGGTCGCGACGCCCCGGCAAGCCCGGCTCGGCAAGGCCGGTCAATGGATCGGCGGGAGACGGGCCGGGCGCCCGTCTCGTGGGAGCCGGGCCAGAAAAAAGCCGGCCAGACACTGGCTGGTCCATGGATGGCAGGCCGGACGAGGGCGCTGCCGGACCGGCAGGGAACGGTGCGAGGGCAGGCGGACATGACGGCATGAGCCGTCCCTGTCCTGGTCATCGGCCTCCCACCGCCTCAGTTGACGCGCTGACCTCTTTTACATACCATTTGCCGCTTTGAAGAGCGACGACCGACATACGGTATGTCATCTCCAGTTTTGCAACGTCCTCTCCAACTTCACCAGCCAGTTGCCATATGACCGTCACGGAAATCTGTCGCGTCGTACCGCCTGACGGTACGACGAGTCCGGCGATCGAGTCAAAGGTGACAGCACCGCCCAGACCGGTCAGCGACACCCCCTTGACCGTGAACTGGCTGATTGCGGCACTATCGCCGTTCGCGTAGGCCTGGAAAAATTGCGGCAGCACATTCATGAGCTGGCTTTGCGCCACCGGGTCTGACCTGCCGGGAGCGGCCGGCGGCAGGGTAATCGGAGCGGGCGCGGGCAGCCATGCGGGCTCGCCAGAGACCACGACGCCACCGCCCGAGGCGGCCATCGGCACGCCGAGTTCCATCAGCTGGCCGTTCACCGAGGCAAGCAACGTCACCACCGCGTGCCGCGGGTCTTGCACGGCGATGCCTGCCACCTGCTCAGACTGCAGGCTCAGCTGGCCGGCGCCATTCCAGCCCAGGTCCGGGTTGGCCGCCGCGACGCCCGCGGGAAGGAACTCCGCGAGCAATTGCTCCCGCTGCCCCTGAGTCTGCGGGCTGAAGTTGAGGTACACCTGCCCGAACTCCGCCGCATAAGCCTCGGCGAGGCTGACCGGGAACCGGCCGGACTCAGCGCCCGCAGGCCCGGTGCGGACGCCTGGCGACGCGGTATGGCTGTCAAAGACGATGGCCGTCACACCCCGGAACGCGATTACCAGCAGCGTCCCCCACAGCACCACCCGCAGCG